>JAZGES010000202.1:0-3971 GCA_036478935.1 Thiotrichaceae bacterium | reverse complement strand
TGTCTACTATTTATTAGAAGGAAATAAACAATGAAACGTATTGAATATTTGATCAAACTCTCCAGAGAACACCATATTTCACTGGTATTAGCCAAGCGATGTGTTGATGTAGCAACAGGACAAGATCAACAAGAAATCAAAATACTATGTGCCTCAATCGTTGAAGAATTTCCTGAGACATGGGAAAAGCATTTTCTAACTGAAGAACAATCCGTTCTTCCTGTTGTTATGCAGTTTTATCCTGACTTACAAGAATTATGTCACTCCTTGACCGATGAGCATCAACAAATGCGAAAAATGTATGAACAAATGAAAGAGGGTGATACTACGATTCTAAAGCAATTCGGGGAGCTGCTTCGAGCCCACACGCGTAAAGAAGAACGTGAGCTTTTTCCCAATATAAATACTCCTTTATTTGTTGAACAAGCGACTACTTTATTAAGTAATAAGCCATGAAATACTCATTCACTAAAAACTACTGAGTAAGTCGTAAATACAGCATTGGCAACTTGCGCGGCAACTCTTCTGCATTGCGTATTAACATATAAGAGCGACTACCGAATAAGTACGGTAGGTAGTCTTCTGCTTGCTCATCAATAGTGACACAAAATGGACGTAAACCTAGCTTTTCAGCTTCGAGTACTGCCATGCGGGTATCTTCTATACCATAGCGACCTTCGTATTTATCAAGATCATTGGGTTTTCCATCGGTAAGAATAAGCAATAATTTTTGGCTAGTGCCCTCTTCTGATAATAACTGACTAGCATGACGTATCGCCGCCCCCATTCGGGTGTAGTAGCCTGGGCGAATAGCATTTATATGTCCACGGATATCGTCATTATAGGTGTCGTTAAATGACTTAATGTCGTAAAACCGGATATGGTTGCGGTTACGTGAGGAGAAACCATGAAGAGCGAAACGGTCACCCGTTGCATGAAGTGCTTCTGAGAAGAGGTAAAGTGAATCACGGATAACATCAATCACACGCGCGTCATTATTAATATGTGCATCAGTGGAAAGTGAAAGATCGGCTAATAAAAGACAGGATAAATCACGGCTTTTATTTCGCAGTTCCCTGTAGACAGGTGTGTCGCTGTTGACGTGTCCGTGTTTACGGTCTGTTAAGAAATTGATGTAGTTTTCAAGATCAAGCTCTGTGCCTTCATTTTGGCGATTAGCCCAGTGTCGTTGCGGACGGAGTATTTCAAACTGGCGTCGAATTTTATGGGCTTGTGAGCGTAGCCTTTCTGGCAGTTCCATAGCTACTGCATCACGTGATGTCATAGTTTGCAGTCGACAATGGTCTTTCTGCAATCGTTGCGTTTTGTAATCCCATTCATCAATAGGGATGCCTTCCCCTAAGACAATATCATCGTACTGACTGGATGGTAGATCAAGGTCTAGTTTGATCTTTCCTGCAGTAGTTTCACTATCTTGCGCTACGGTGATGTTATCCATGTCTTCTGCAGTGAGCATGGCATCATCGTCGTCATCTTCTACGCTGGTGCGGTCAACTTTAGTGTATTCCGCCCAGCTCCATAGGCTTTCTAATCGGAAACTCATTAGCCCATCGTTACCTTCCGGCATATCTTCACGGTTGCCTTGTTTACGCTTTTGCTGTTTCTTTTGCTCTTTTTTGTCATCGCTTGCACTTTCCCAAGCATCAGGATGATCAGGGTCTTGCGGTGGTGTCTTGTTATTAAATTCTAATGCTGGAGGTGATGGATGCAACCAAAGAGGAACAGGTTGAGGTGGACGTTTGGCATATTCTAGTGTGATTGCTTTGGTTGAGCTTTTAAGTGCTGAGCGGATTGCTTCTTCTTGCTTAGCTTCTCTATTGGATAACTCAGAAGGTGATGGGCGTTGTTGTAAGTGCGCTTCAAGCAGCTGTTGGTAACGACTTTTTAGACCTGGCCATATTTCTAAGGTTTTATGAGTACGGTACTGATTTCGGCTAATCCAGTTATTAGTCTTCTTGTTGGCATTGGTAGGCACAACCGATAAAGCAGTCAACCATAAATAGAGATCAATATTAAGTTGTCGTGTTGGGAATAGATCAATGCTTTCAGGTAGCCTTAGAGTTTCTTCATCTCGCCATGCGTACTGAGTTTTGTTGCCTGATCCAGCTATGCGCTGTAGCAGAGAACGTCGAGCATGGATATCCGAGTCGGTTGAGCTTTCAACTCGCAATCCTCCTTCACCCCCTAGAGCACGGAAGAAAATTCCGGCTGTACGACGAACCTCATCTAATTTTACCATCGCATCAGGGTAGTGAGTGCTCGCCTGTTTGGTGATGAAACGATGCCATGTGGAGCCGACTAATTCTTCTAGCATGATTAATTCCTATCTATTCCCCAAGAACCGTGACCAATCTGGTGGTAGCCAGAAGATCATGAAGGCACATAAAATAACGAGAGCAATAAACCATAGAATAAAATTTCGTTGTGGATGTTTTGCATGATTTGGAGGCAAGGGTATGCCGCAACTTAGACAGATTTTGTCATCTGCTTTGATACTAGCACCACAATGTTTGCATGTTAGGTTGTTCATTTGTTACTCCGAACTACTAATTATTTTGTAGGTCGGATAAGGAACGCCATCCGACAAGCTACTGAATAAATAGTTCTTTGTCATATGGCGCTCGGCAATTGCTCCTGCTTTGCCCTACTACGGTACATCCATGTACCTATATCGCTTATACGACCTACAATTTAGCTTTACAACACCTCTATAAAGAGGGGCTATAGCGCACTCCACTTAGCAATCTGCTCTGGAAATAAATACACCAAAATAATCAATGCAGGTATCACATAGAAATACACACGCATTAATGTTCTCACCACCACATTAGAATCTTTTAGCTCCATAAAATGATCGACAATGATCCGACCTTTTATAGCCAGCACGAGTGCCATAATAGCAATGCTATTGAATCCGGGTGTTGCTGTTTCTGCCATATAGGCACTAAACAAAGTCAATACAATGAGCATTAACCATAAGTAGTTAATTAACTTTTTGTGATTTTTAAAGGCTGTTTTCATCATTGCATTACTCACCGTTACCGAATCACGTAGAGCAGTGGGAAGATAGTGATCCAAGCTAGATCAATCATATGCCAGTAAACCGCTACATTTAATAAACCTTCATGCTCATCCTTTGTATAAATCCCTGTATTAAGACGATATATAACCCATAAAATAGCCACACTTCCCCAGCCAACATGTAAAAAATGATTGAAGGTCACATAGTAGTACACAGCATAAAATATGTTGGTTTCAGTTTCTAATCCTTGTGCTGTATTCCATTGGTATTCAAAATACTTAATCACTAAATAGAGACCGCCTAACAGCGCTGCCCCCCACAACCAACGGGCACTTTCAGTGGGTTTGTTTTCCCTTATCGCAATCACTGCTCTCACTACGAAAAAGCTACTGGTCAGCATGATTAAAGTATTGCTCGTTCCAGCCAAAGTATTGAGCCTTGTAGGACCTTCGGCAAACACTTCAGGGTTATGTACTTTTGCCAGAAAATACACGATAAACATAATCGCGAATTCACTCATCTCAGCCAGAATAGCTGCCCAGATTGCCCAGTTGCCAGGGATACTTTTGGCTTGTTCTTTGAATGAAGGTATTTGATGTGTGACTACTTCATTCATAGCATTAACTATCTAGACCTGTCTCTTCTTGAACCGCTTCATCAACTACTTTGACCATGCGACCTATCAATGGGTATTTGAAGTTTTTACCTGTGACGGCTTTGACGAATGCCAGTATGCCAACAATTAAAAATAGCGGAACAATCAACATAAAATAGCCTTCTAGTGCAAGTAACGAGATCAGTGTTGCATAACCGCCTGTAAACCAAATTAATATATTGATATCAATAAAAATGAAAGTACTAAAACTACTAGCAAAAAGCGCCTGTTTTAAATGACTTTGGGTAATTGGCGATGCTTTTTTATAACGTA
>JAZGES010000201.1:0-2898 GCA_036478935.1 Thiotrichaceae bacterium | reverse complement strand
AAGGAAGTTGAAGAGTTGTGGTTCGATAATCGGTAGTCTATTGAGCTACAGTTTTTAGCTTCCCCCTTTTTGAAGGGGGATTGAGGGGGATTTAATAAAGGTCGCAATATACTGATACTTCGGCATTATTCCTGACCTTTTAAATCTCACTAGCCCCTCTTTGCAAAAGAGGGGGACTTTTATGAATACTTTCACAGTCTCATCCACTGCTAGGACGACTGCGAAATTAAACAAAAGCTTCTTATAGTAAGACAGAGATTGATTGAGGTAAGGATCTTATTTGAACTCTAACTAATTATTGCTTTTTAAGAGTAGCTTCGCCTTTTCCCTTCAGCTTCAACAATAAATTTTTACCTTTAAAGCGATAACTAGCCGTTTTCTTTTGTTTAATCCCAGCTACCTTATAGTTCATGGTGATACGGTTCTTACTAGCAGACCATTTACCGGTAAAGCTAAATGTCTTCACAATTTTTACTTTATAGGTAAACGTGTGATTAGACTTAAGGTTAATATTTACACCACCACCGACCCAATGACCAAATAGCTTTCCGTCTCCAGCAAAAGCCGAAGTAGAAAAGCTTAGTAAAAGAATGAGAGATAAACTAACTAGTGGCTTAAGGAAGCTCTGATTAAAGAGCGTGGTAGGGTTAATGAGTTTGTTGATTATCATGAGTAGCACAGGTTTCCATAGTTTCGTGTATTCTAGTTTGAAGCTGATCTATTCGATCCAGCACATCGCTATCAATGTTGTCTACTTGAGTTTGAGCATTAAGCAATTCATGTGCCAAGTTAAGCGCAACCAAAACCCCAATCCGATCTGCATTAAGAACCTTTCCGCCTTTACGAATACTACGCATGCGTGTATCTACTTCTTTGGCAGATGCCACTAACGACTCATGTTCTCCGCTAGGACAGGCAACTTTATATTCCTTTCCCATGATGTTTACGGTAACTGCTTTTGTCTTATCATTCATTCACTTAATTCCCTAATTATTGCCCATAATGGTAGCTAGTTACCATTGTCTAACAAGCTATCTACCCGTTATCTAACGTCTTTAATCGTTGAATCATAGATTCCACTTGTGAGCGCACTTTATCATTTCTATGATGTAGCTCAGAGCGCTCATGAAGCAACTGATTTTCTCTTGACTTGAGCACTGAATTTTCTGAAGAGAGAGACTCTAGAAGAGTAAGGACATCTGTCAGCTGATCTTCTAGTTGGCCGATTTGTTCTTTTAGCCTGATATCTGTTGTTTGGTCGGTCATAATAGAATAGTAGTCAAGTAGAATGGGATAGGTCAAATAGTTCTTTTGGAAGCTTCAACTAAGTCTAGTAAAGTTTTCTAAAGTTTAATGCTGTTAAAACTACCAGTAGATAGAATTTATCAGTTTTTCGCTATAAAATAACCATCAATAGTAATGCTATTGTCGGTTTTTTAGCAATTTATGGGAAACTCTCACTTGTAACTACTCATCCCCCTGATTATTCAAGGGTGAAAGCTGAGTAAGCTTACTTCAGAGCTACCTTAAAATAGCATCATAACACATTAAATTTACGAGTAATGAGCAATGGAAGAAAGTCTAGATTATATGCAAATGGAGTCGTTATTGCGACGTGCAGACTGCCAATACTGTGCAGCAGAAATACAAGGCGTTGCCTGCGGTTTACTAGCGGTCAATCTAAATGCAGACGATGAACTGTGGTTAGGTCAAGTTTTTCAAGACCGTGATCCTCAAAATCATTTACAGCAAGATATCAGTATCGAACTTAAGCGTTATATCCAAGGTCTTCGCACCCAAATGCAAGATAGCAACCTCGAATTTGGGTTGTTATTACCTAACGATGAGGAAGACTTAAGAGACAGAGTAGATGCCATGCAAGAATGGACGCAAGGCTTTTTATTAGGCGTTTCACTTGCAGGATTAAAAGACTTCTCTGCTCTACCTGATGATTCGAAAGAACTCATGGACGACTTTATCGAAATCACCAAAGCAGGAGAGTTTGATACTGACGAGTTAGAAGAATCTGAAGATGCTTATTGGCATATCGTAGAGTATCTACGTATGGGTGTATTACTCATTTCTGAAGAATTACAACCCAGTACTAGCTCCGCAACCATTCACTAATCACACGTCCGACACACGAAAACTATGAAAAGAAAGCCCGTCATTAGTAAAAAAGAATTTGCCTCACGACGAGAGCAACTGATGCATATGATTGGCGATAAGTCGGTGGCGATAGTGCCATCTTCCAGTTTGCTCATACGAAATCGTGATGCCGAATACCCTTTTCGCCAGCACAGTGACTTTCTTTATCTAACGGGTTTTAACGAACCAGAAGCCGTCGCCTTTTTCATTCCCGATAGAGAACAAGGTGAATACATTTTGTTTTGTCGCGAACGTGACCCTAAAGCAGAGCAGTGGGTAGGTCGCCGCGCAGGGATAGATGGCGCACAAAAACAGTGGGGTGCAGATGATGCATTCCCTATTGAAGATATAGACGAGATTTTACCTAGCTTATTGGAAGAGCGTAGCTCCGTTTACTACAACACAGGCAGTGACTTAGAATTTGACCAGCAAGTCATGGGTTGGGTAAATACTGTAAAGACCAAGCTTCGTAGCGGTGTACATGCTCCTCAAGAGTTCATCTCCCTGCCGCTGATATTACATGATATGCGACTGTATAAATCACCGGCTGAATTACGAGCTATGCGCTTTGCAGCAAAAACAGCTATCGTCGCACACGAGAAAGCGATGGCTGCCTGTGAAGCAGGCATGATGGAATATGAGTTAGAAGCCGAATACCTGTATGAGTTTCGCAAAGCAGGTATGGAACCCGCCTACACCAGCATCGTAGGTGGTGGAAAAAATGGCTGTATCTTGCACTACATTGAAAAT
>JAZGES010000200.1:0-2390 GCA_036478935.1 Thiotrichaceae bacterium | reverse complement strand
CCAGCCGACATCTTTTTTATAGTTAGTAGTGACTACTTTCATGCTATGTACCTTAATTATTTTTATATTTGATAGGGGACAAATTTTAAACAAAATCACTAGTTCCCAAGGGAACTCACTCAATAGCGACTTTTTATAACCCTTAGCATAGCTCTACTCTCTTTAACATTGGCTTAATTATAAGCAAGCAAAGCGAATCAGTAGTGATCCTTTGCATGAAAACCAATCAAACCTCTTAAGCAGCGCCATATAAAACTAACATATGTCATACCTAGACCAGTTATTGTTGACAACATCCAACCACCTATATTAGTTTTACAGTATATTATAAACTACTAATAAACTATGTGGCACTTAGTGTTCACTAACATGCTAGCGAGAGAAATTATGTCAAATGCAAGACAGGCCACCGAACAAGTGGCTGATAATAAAGATAACCTGCTTCAGATTGATGGTAACAATCAGCGAGGAAACCCAAACGAACTGAACGCAAAAATCAATAGAATAGATACTAATCTAGATGATCTTAAAAATGAGCTGAATGATGTCAATGAGGGAGTTAAAGACAGCCTAATCACTCTTTCTGACAAAGGAGCTGACTTGACGGGAAGGGTCTCAGCAACTTATAAGCAGCTCGGCAAACTTGAAGAATCTTATTATTCTCTTACTGAGAAATCATCGCTGATAAAAGAAGAAATAGATATCGTGTCAAAGACACTTGTAGCTTTTTCAGATAAATCTGACGCTGATATTGAAAAGCTCACAGCAAGTCACGATGGTCTCATCGAAAAAACTCACGAATTAGTCCAGAAATCTCGTAAAACTGCTCGCAAACTTAATAAAAGTATTAAAGAAAATGCAGCTGCAATGAAAATTTTAGAAGAAAGACTCACTTCAGAAATTGAATTGTTAGCCACTACAAGTCAGAAACGTGATGATGCGCTTGAAGCAGATATAAAGAATCAAAAAGCTCGTTTATTGTTGCTACAAGAAGTGGATAAGGCTCTTGAAAAACGTGCTGCTACATTAGAGGATTCCACAAAAGAGCTATACAAACAAAGTAAAGATTTATCCAAATCACATAACCTGTTGGATCGTCGCGCTAACGACCTTGCAACAGATATCATGGTGCTTCAAAAGCAGGGAAATGAACATAGTGGTTTGATCCATACGATTCAAGAACATGCCACATCACTTACAGGCTCTGTAATTGAACTAGCGAAATTAGAGAAAAAAAGGTTTATTGGTCTATCCAGTGTTCTCGCAATACTAATTTTGGCGATTATTGCTTACACAGTGAATCAGCAATCTAACTGGAAAACTGAAGCTGTCACTAATGAGACGGTACAAACTGACCTTCAAACTATTAATAACAAACTGTTAAGCATAAATAATCACGTACAAACTGTAGATGACCGTGTGCAGAACATGAATGACAGTATGAAATCAATAGACGGTCGCTTAAATACGGTAACACCATTAAGCCAGTTTGGAGGAGACAATACCCTGCATGGACCACAATGGCTGGCACAGCAATCAGGGAATCAACTGATCATCCAATTAGCTTTCGTATCTGACAAACAAAGCCTTTATCAAATAGCTACGCAATACAGTTTCTATTTAAAAGAAAAACTTGCTTTCTTACCAGTGGGTACAGATAAGTATATGCTGGTCTATGGTGGCTTCCAAAATCAGCAAGATGCACAAATTGCTTTAGGAAGTTTGCCTTATTACATCGAATTCAATCGTCCTGTTATTGCACGCTTAGGGGATATTCAAGCTCAATGGCTGAGTATTAAATAATCGATTAGGATCAAATTTACTAAGAGGCAAAGGATTTACTCTGCCTCTTGGTAATGCCTTTCTTGAAAACTAACTCGATAAATAGCTCCCGCCTTATCATCAGAAATTAGTAACGAGCCATCGGGCATAACCAGTAGATACGCAGGTCTTCCCCAAGCCTTTTCATCTTCTAACCAACCCGAAACAAATGTTTCGTAGCTCACGATCTTTTCATTACTCAATCGTGCTAGAGCTACTCGATAGCCTACTTTCTTACTCCGATTCCACGAACCATGCTCAGCCACAAAAAGCTGGTTTGTATAAGCTTTGGGGAAATGATCGCCTGTGTAAAAAGCAATACCCAGTGGGGCTACATGAGCCCCTAACTGTTTAGCTGGAGGTGAAAATGATCGACAGGGTTTCTGGTTAAACTTTGGGTCAACTACATCGCCTCCATGGCAATAAGGAAAACCAAAATGTTGTCCTGATTCGTCAATCCGGTTTATTTCATCAGCAGGAATATCGTCTCCTAGCATGTCTCGCCCATTATCACTGAACCAAAGCTTCTTAGTCTGTGGATGCCAAGCAAACCCAACAGAATTACGAAT
>JAZGES010000199.1:0-6627 GCA_036478935.1 Thiotrichaceae bacterium | reverse complement strand
AGTCCGTATAGTCTTGGGTTTGAAACATAACAGCTAAACCGGCTACAACTACACCTAATATAAGCCCTAAATAAGGCACAAAGCTTAGTAGTCCAGCGAATAAACCAATGAGTAGTGCGAACTCCACACCAACCATCCACAAACCTACGGTATAGATAGCTGCTAAACTCAGCATGACTAATAGCTGTCCACGTAAAAAGGCACCGAGTACATCGTCTGATTCTTTAGCTAGTCTGCTAATAGTTGGCTCAGTATTACGTGGTAAAAGGTCATTAATGTAGGCAACAAAATGATCCCAGTCACGTAACATATAAAAAGCTACAACGGGGGTGAGAATGATATTAGCCATCCAGCCCAACACAAACATTCCCGATTGCGATACCGTAGAAATTAGGGCGCGAATGATACCCCCAGCTTGGCTCCAGTGAGAGCCAATCATCGCTTTAAGGCGATCCACTTCCAGTACGGAAACATCAACATCTAGGTCTTTCTTTAGGTAAGGCTGTAATTGATGTAAGCCCCAATCCAAGAAGGCGGGCAGCTTTTGTATTAATAGTTTTAACTGGGTTTCTAAAACAGGAATAACGAGCAAGAAAAAGAGAAGTAAGAAAATAAATACGACAACAAACACGATAATCACAGAAAGGGTTCGTGACAGTTTAAACTTCTCTAGACGATCAACAACAGGGTCGCCTAAGTAAGCTAATAATGCGCCCATTATGAAAGGCGTTAGTATCGGTGCCAGTAGATACAGCAATACAAATGTCACTGAAAAAAGTGCTAGCCAAAACCAGCGTGAGTTGCTTGTTATCATTATTGATTGTTTTCTTTATTGCTAAGATTAGATTAGATTAGATTGTATTCGTAACTATTCAACGTAATCAGTAACTGCTCATATTGTCCTCTACTTTGCTCAAGAGTAAGGCGAAAGCGCGGAATGTGTAAGTATACCTGAGCGCTTTCACGCAACTATTGGGCAAATAGAGGGCAAGCTGAGTAGTTACATATTGTTTTGTTTATTGGATAGCGTATAACGCGTCCACACCACCACATAACTGATGCCACTGATAAGTGTTGATAGCACCACAAGGATAATCATACCATCAAGTAACCAGCTGGCAACGTGAATGTCTGCGAGGATAAGAGCGACTAATAAAACAAGTACAATCTGCAATGCCGTGTTTATTTTGCTAATAAACAAAGGTCGCATTTCCAGTTCCTGAGTGACTAATTGATAAGCAATTGCGCCGAAAAAGATAATAAAATCTCTGCTGATAACCATGTACATCAGCCATAGCGGTAATAACCCCTTTAATGAAAATACAATAAAAAGGCTGATGAGTAATATTTTGTCAGCTAGAGGATCTAGAAAAGCCCCAAGTTTTGATTTCCAGTTAAAGTAGCGTGCCAGAAAGCCATCTACACCATCCGAAACTCCCGCTATAAAAATAAGTATTAAAGCCAGCTTGTAGTCACCATGCCAGATGGTGCCAATAATAGGGATGACGAGAAAGATCCTTAGTACCGAGATAATATTGGGGATGTGTTTTAGTGAATCCGTATTCATAGACTAATATATTAGCTAATTTGTGAGAAACGTGATGAGAAGATTGGTTGCAACGGTTGATATAGCTTAATAAGAGGTGACTTGTTTGGTGTCATAAACATTAGGAGCTCTATTAATGAATGTGTTCATCATAGTGAGTAGTAAAATACGATAAGGAGTAGCAAAAAAGCCGGCTTAATAAATTGCTTTTTATAATTCATCGACTATTATCATTCGCTAATATACTAACGCGATAAAGCTATGAGCTTCACTAATACACTACACTCCTTCTTTACGAAAAGTAACAACCGAGAAAAATCGAAAGTACATTCTAAATCAGTCAATATCACAGCAGAACTGAAAAATGTGATTGTTCGACATAAGAAACATAACATGGTCATAAAGCGTGCATCTGATACGAATGCGCGAATTCCTGAAATGTATACTAAGACTTCTCGTCCTTGTCCTCCCTTTTGTATCCAACCAGAAAAGGCAGCACAAGGCGTGGAAACCATTGGGGAGCTTGAGGTATTGGAATATCTCTCAAAAACAGCTATTAGGGGTTCAGAAAATGATACCTTAGTTGTTGATACTCGCATGGAAGAGTGGGTGAGCAAAGGCACAATCCCGGGCACGATTAATATCCCGTGGACTTTAATAGCGCCTAGTCAAGGTGCAACAACGGCAGAAATAACCGATATCTTCAAAAATAAGTTTGGGGTTGTGATTAAAGATAGCGTCTTAATGGAGAAGATAGATCAAGCTGTTGCAAACGGCAGTATTGATGCTCTGTTAGATTTTTCAAACGCTAAATTATTAGTTCTCTTTTGCAATGGCACATGGTGTGGACAAACCTCAGAGAGTATCAAAGCGCTGATTGCTTTTGGCTATCCGCCAGAAAAAATAAAGTACTTCAGGAATGGCGTGCAAGGTTGGGTGGATTTGGGATTAACTTTGATCAGTCAAGTAGACGAAGAGCCTACAGTTTGTAAAGTAGGCTAGTGGAAGTATGCTATGGGCTACGAATGTTCGTTAAGCGCTAACTTCATCTTTGCGAATTTCAGTGGCAAGCTTATCAAGAATACTATTAATAAACTTATGTGAGCCTTCTGGGCCAAACTTTTTACATAGGTTAACCCATTCATTGACGACTGTTTTATAGTCTACATCTATGTGGTTGTTAAGCTCAGTTGCACCTAATAGCAACACTGAGTGTTCAATAGGGCCAACGTGCTCTATTGGACGATCCAAATAAGGGATGATCTGTGCATCCAGCTTTTCACTAAGATTCATAGATGCTTCGGTTAATGCCTTGAAATACGCCGTATCCGCTTTGCGTAAATCGCTCGCCATATCTTTTTCTTCCTGATAATAAGAATAGATACTTAGAAAATCGCTCTTGTTAAGATGCCACTCATACATTGCCATTAATGACAGCTTTCGAGCAACTCGACGACGAGCGATATATTCTTGTTTGGGCGTGATTTTTGACATGATTCTAGTCTGTTTTTCTAATGAGCAGTTAAGCAGAGTACTGCTTTAAGAGTGACACCATTTCGAGTGCTACTAATCCGGCTTCAGCACCTTTGTTGCCAGCTTTTGTACCGGCACGTTCAATCGCTTGTTCGATAGTATCTGTTGTAATGATGCCATTGACTACAGGGATTGAGTGCTCCATACCAACGGAAGCCAAGCCTTTTGCTGACTCTCCGGCGACATAATCAAAGTGCGGTGTGCTGCCACGAATAACAGCGCCTAACCCGATAATAGCATCGTACTTGCCGCTTTTAGCCATGGCTTGTGCCATTAGGGGTAATTCATAAGCACCAGGAACACGCGCTACTTCTATTGAAGATTTATCGACACCATGACGAACCAGAGAATCTATTGCTCCCGTTAATAAGTTTTCAACGATAAACTCATTGAATCTTGCGACTACGATACCGTATTTAGCTTCACCTGAAGTGAAGTCCCCTTCAATAATTTTTACACCTTGTAGCATTATTTTTCCTTTGACTCTCTTTGTATATTGTAAATAGGTAGCTCTCCCCCGCCCTAGCTAGAGGTGTTGCAAAGGTGGTTTTTTTCCTTCCCCTTAGCAAGGGGAGGGTTAGGGTGGGGATAGATGTTTGAAAAGCATTCTAGTTTCAAACTTTCTACCCTCTCCCCAACCCTCTCCCTGCTAGGGAGAGGGAGTAAAAACGTAATACTTTACAATACCCTGCTAGGTGGAGGAATTAAAACTTATCCCTGAACGTAATCCACTATCTCAAGCCCAAAACCAGCTAGTCCATGGAAGCGCTTAGGTGCGCTCATGACATGCATTTTCTTAACACCTAAGTCAGCAAGTATTTGTGCACCGATACCGAATGTTCGAAGTTCATCGCCTGAAGAGGCTTTCTCTTCGCTGTCATCATTTTCATTAGTGTGATCATCAAGCTGAGCAAGTTTAGCCAGTAGATCTTCCGCACTACAATCAGGGGTGCGTAATATAACGATGACCCCTTTTCCTTCATCAGAGATGCGCTTCATGGTATCACGTAACGGCCAGCCACAAGCACTTTCTTCTAGTGATAGCATGTCGCAGAGTTCATTCTCTACATGTACTCGTACCATGGTCGGTTCTTCAGGATTAATGTCGCCTTTGATCAATGCCAAGTGGATGTCTTTTTCACTATTATCCTGATAAGCCGCAATGGTGAATTCACCAAAACTGGTTTGAACGGTGTTTTTCTGAATCTGGCTGATGGTTCTTTCGTTTTGAACGCGATAGCGAATGAGGTCTTCAATCGTGCCTATTTTCAGGTCATGCCGCTCTGCAAATTTGAATAGGTCATCGCGTCGCGCCATGGTGCCGTCTTCGTTAAGAATTTCGACGATAACAGCAGCGGGTTCGAATCCAGCTAATCGAGCAAGATCACAACCAGCTTCTGTATGTCCGGCCCGAGTTAATACACCACCGTGCTTTGCCATCAATGGAAAGATATGTCCTGGCTGAACGATATCTTTAGGGCTGGCATCTGGAGCAACCGCTTGACGCACGGTTAAGGCACGATCATAGGCTGAAATGCCTGTAGTCACGCCTTCTGCTGCTTCAATTGAGATGGTGAAGTTAGTACTAAATTTCTCATCATTTTGACTTACCATTAAAGGTAAATCTAGCTGCTTACAACGCTCTTGAGTGATAGGCATGCAGACCAAGCCACGACCAAACGTAGCCATAAAGTTGATGTCTTCTGGCTTAACTTGAGAAGCTGCCATTAACAAATCGCCTTCATTCTCACGGTCTTCATCGTCAACGATAACAACCATTTTGCCTTGAGCCATCTCCTCAAGGATTTCTTCAATTGTATTAAATGTGCTCATTATTTTAAAAATCCGTTCTCTGCGAGAAATTCTTGGGTAATTCCCGTTGTTTTTGGTGCCTCGGTACCCATAAGTAGGCGCTCAAGATAGCGAGCAATCACATCCACTTCAAGATTCATCTTTGTGCCTGTGGAATAGTGCTTAATAATAGTTTCTTCAATGGTATGGGGAACGATGTTCAACTCAAACACTGAACCATCAATTTTATTGACGGTTAAGCTGACGCCATCAACGCAAATAGAGCCTTTATCAGCAATATATTTAGCAAGTTCGTCTGGGGCTTTGATATGGAAACGAACTGAGCGTCCATCATCATAAAGCTTAACCACTTCGCCTAAGCCATCGACATGACCGCTAACCATGTGTCCGCCTAAGCGAGTTTGCAGTGTCAGCGCTTTTTCTAAGTTAGCTTCAGAACCTAAGGATAATTGACCTAAAGAAGTGAGTGATAACGTCTCGTTAGAAACGTCAGCCGTAAAGCTATGATTATTGTATTCAATCGCTGTTAGGCAAACCCCGTTCACGGCAATGCTATCACCCAGTGCAACATCTGACATATCCAGCTTGCCGGTATGAATGGTCAAGCGCATATCGCCGCCTTTGGGCTGCATATTTTGAATCGTGCCGATGGCTTCGATAATTCCGGTAAACATAGGTATAGACTAGTGATTTGTGTTTTGGGGACGTGCAATAATACGCCAATCGGAGCCAATTGCACGTATATCTGTAATTTCCAGATTAATTTTATCTTTCATGTGTTCAAGGCCGGGAAGGTTGAGTAGTCCACGGGCTTCTGATCCCATTAAAGTGGGTGCCATATAGATGATCAATTCGTCTACTAATCCTTCTTGTATGAGTGCGCCACATAAGGTTGCACCTGCTTCTACGTGAATTTCATTTATTTCTTGTTTTGCTAATGTTTTCAAGGTTTCACGCAGTGGTAAAGTAGAGAGAGAGGTTGATGCTAGCGTTAATATTTCCGCTCCTTGATTAATCAAGGGCTTACTTTGAGAGCTATGGTTATCAGTTGATATGATGAGTGTCTTACCTGACAAGTCCAGCATTAATGCATCGGGTGACATTTTTAACTCAGGGTCAAGCACTACGCGTATGGGTTGGCGGATATCCCCAGTAATGTTTAAATCATCAGCATCTAAACGTACATTCAATGAAGGGTCATCAGTGAGCACGGTGCCTTGTCCCGTTAGTATTGCTGAGGCTTTAGCTCTTAAAAACTGTACGTCTTTGCGCGCTGCTTCTGAGGTGATCCATTTACTTTCACCCGAAGCCATGGCTGTACGCCCATCAAGACTCATCGCTAACTTTACAGAAACCCAAGGTAGTCCTTGCTCCATACGCTTAATAAAGCCGGGGTTTAAATCTCTAGATGTGGATTCCATTAGACCTGAAGCGGTTTCAATGCCTGCTTCACGTAACTGTTGTAAACCTTTGCCAGCAACCAGTGGGTTGGGGTCTTGCATCGCAACCACTACTCGTTTTATTCCTGCTTTGATTAATGCTTGAGAGCAGGGTGGTGTTCTTCCTATATGAGAGCAAGGCTCAAGTGTGACATAAGCAGTCGCACCGCTAGATTGCTCAGCTGTTAGATGTTTGAGTGCGTTGATTTCAGCGTGAGGCTCCCCAGCTCTTTCGTGCCAGCCTTCTGCAATGATCGTGTCATCTTTGGTGATGATACATCCTACTCTGGGATTGGG
>JAZGES010000198.1:0-3632 GCA_036478935.1 Thiotrichaceae bacterium | reverse complement strand
TCACCTTCTCTTTTCTTGGTCAATATATGTCGATCCAATAAAGAGACAAATTCTTCACGAAAGTTTTCAAATGAAACAGCTATTCTGTCTACAGAATCACTGAATTTGTTATACGCAATAACCGCCGGAATCGCTGCAAATAACCCGAAAGCGGTAGCGATTAAAGCCTCTGCAATCCCCGGAGCAACCACTGCTAAGGTCGCCTGCTTCATCTGCCCGATAGCCAAGAATGAATTCATAATCCCCCAAACGGTACCGAACAATCCTATATAGGGGCTGGTAGATCCCACCGTTGCAAGAAATGATAAGTTGCGGTCAAAACGGTCAAGCTCGCGTGATTCAGCAATACGCATGGCTCTTTGTGCAGCTGGCACCACACCATTCACAGCTTGAGTATTCTGCGAGATACGGGTGAACTCTTGATAGCCTTCATAAAAGACTCTATCCAATCCTTCATGTGGACGAGTATTTTTGAGTTCTGAATATAATTTTTTTAGAGAGATCCCACTCCAAAAGCGATCTTCGAACGCACGGGTGCTTTTATGTACATCTCGTAATTGACGGTATTTGATGAAAATCAAAGCCCAAGAAGCAACTGACATAAGCACCAGAATTGCCATAATGATCTGTACTAATAAACTAGCTTCAGTAATAAGTTTTAAAATCGAAAGATCTGCTTGCACGTTTTATTGCCTCTAAAAATTTTAGCTACTTTTCTCAGCGGATTACCAGCAAGTAATACAACAGAGTGATCGGACTTTAGAGAGTAACCTCTATGATAAGTTCCCGTCCAGAAAAGACCGATGCTTGAAATTGTGTTTAGTCTGCGAGGCTACCCAAAAACTATACTGGTATTTTTCTTTCACAGAATTTTGTTACTCTGCTATTCTGTTTTTAATACATAAAAAATGGATACATCATGAAAACATTACTACAAGTTGCGGCGCTTACCCTGCCCTTACTCACTGCGCCTTCGATGGCAGAAAGTATTGCTAAAGCTGCTACACCGACTACTACAGCAACTTCAGCAAATCCTCATGGCGATTGGCCTGCTGCGGAGGCAGAACAACCTCAAACTCAGCCAGCTAAACGACCTGTGCCTGTCGCACAAGCGGCTCCAGCTTCAACGCCAAGAGCCACTGAAAAAATAGCGACAAAAGACAAAAGTACCGCAGGTTATTTAGGCATAGGTTTGGATGTACTACCTCAATCGGTAGTGGCACAAATGCCATCAGGTGTTTCAACAGGCGAAGGTATCTTAGTCACTCGATTTGCTGATGATTCACCTGCAAAGAAAAGTGGCTTGCGTGCTTACGACATCCTGCTTTCTTATGATGCAACTAAGCTGATTCATCCCAAGCAATTTATTATGCTAGTGAGAAATGACCAGCCCGGCAGAGAAGTTAAACTAAAAGTATTACGCAATGGTGAAGTGATGAATCATTCGGTAACACTTGGTTTACAAAAAATACCGCAAGCAGCCAATGGCTTGTCTATTAAACAATTGGGCAAAAAGCTCTATTTAGCCAGTATCCGGTTCACCGATGCCAGCGGAAAACAGCAGTTACGTGAGTACAAAGGCACCCGTCAGGAAATATATTACCAAGCGCAAAATGCGCGTGACCTACCTGCTAAAGATAAAGAGCAAGTAATGTATGCAGCCGGTGGCCCACAACAGAAAAAATCTAATAATAGCTGGGGTTCATTTATGCCATTTGGTAATAGCAATGGCAACAATAGCAATGGGTTTGGATCATTTATGCCTTTTGGAGGCAATAACAATAACGGGAATAGTTCGTTTGGATCGTTCTTTCCGTTTAATCGTTAATTCTTGAGAGAACACGAACCTTGTCATTGGGTGCGACTGAAGTCACACTTCCGCATAGGAACCGCGACTTCAGTCGCGGAGTACTCCTAGCTCACCAAGTAACTCCTAAGCACTAATCAACCATTAGATAAATCCATATCTAATTTATAAATAACACTAGGTGGTTTTTTCTGGTCTTTAGTTGGGCATTGCTTAGGCTCCTGATGTGAAGGAGTCTGTTCTTTTTGTTGCTGATGATGTTCCAACGAAACCGGTACTCCTGATGTCACCACGGGTCGTGGATACTGAGCAGCACACGATGCTGCTCCCAATGCTAGGCTGGTCGTTAATACAGTTCGAAGTGCCACACATAAATGCTTATCTTTACGCTGCAGCTGCGCCACTTCTTCCAATGAGCAGTCCGTTACATCAATAACTTCTTTTTCACATTTGTTACAAAACTTTATATTACAATCTTTCCCGTTACTACTCTCTTGCATATCATCCCACTGCATCGGACAAACGAAAGAAAAATGATCACGTGTAAACTTCAATGCACTCATACCATAAAGCCCTTTTATAATAAGTTATATAAACAGACAATGAGGCATTTAGTTAGTTCATTTTATTACTTTTTTTAGACTGACAGGTTTCTTAATAATAAAACCCGCAGGTTCTCCACTCATCAGCATTTTATGATCTTTAACCTGCCTTGAACGTAGAAAATGTTGCATGGCGACAACGGTTGTCTGCACTCTTTCTGCTTGATGAGGAAAGTGCTTTATTTGCTCTAGCTCCCATTCTTCAAGTGCCTCTAGTAATGTTGAATGAGAGAAGATGTAAGTTGGATTATCGTTTTTCATAGTATTTTAAGATAAGAGTATTTTAAGATAGTAGGTACTGTTACAAGTGTGGTCTATCTTAAAGAATAGCCCAGCAGTAGACCAATCTTCCTGATTAAATTGATATCTACTAACGGCAAGCATGTTTCCTATACTATAATTACATCCACTCAACTGTTACCAAACACATCAATTCGAGCTTCTTCTATGCAACATAGCCTTTTCAGGATCACCGGTTTTGCCGTCTTTCTCAGTGTTCTCTTCCTCAATGCTTTTGTCGATTTAGGTCATAAAATCATTATCCAGAACACGGTGTTTAAAACCTATGATGGCAGTGAACAAGTCATTCTGACCGCTATAGTTAATGCTCTAATTCTCCTCCCCTTTATTTTATTATTCACACCTTCCGGGTATGTGTCCGACAAGTTCCCCAAAAACAAAGTAATGCGAGTTAGCGCATGGGCAGCACTATTAATCACCTTGATGATTACCATGAGTTACTACCAAGGTTGGTTTTGGGTGAGCTTTGCGTTGACCTTTTTATTGGCGATTCAAAGCGCTATGTATTCGCCAGCGAAGTATGGATTTATACGTGAAATAGTGGGGGAAAAGCATTTAGCAGAAGGCAATGGGATGGTACAAGCCATTACCATGGTTGCTATTTTATCTGGCACGTTTTTCTTTTCTATTTTCTTTGAAAAGATGTTGCACAACAGCGGCATCACCGAAAAAGCTGACTTGTTACAAACCATCGCACCGTTAGGTTGGATGCTGGTTGCCCTTACTATATTAGAACTCTTCTTTACTTATCGTTTACCGCAGAAATCTGAAACCGATGAGAACATGCTATTTGACTGGAAGAAATATCGTACCGGTAAAACCCAGCGAGGCATCCTGTCTTCAGTTAAAAACAATCAATTCATCTGGCTATCTATTATCGGCTTATCAGTGTTTTGGGCAGTCGCTCAAGTCATTCTAGCCGC
>JAZGES010000197.1:0-5230 GCA_036478935.1 Thiotrichaceae bacterium | reverse complement strand
TTTCGTCTGTCTCCTGGGAAGAACCGTAAACTTTTTCGAAAGCTAGGTTTGCGACCGGGTGACATTGTTACTCAAGTCAATGGTGTTACGTTAGATAGCCCAGCAAAAGGGTTGATGGTGCTTACGGAGCTTTCTTCTGCTGAGTCCATCTCGATTGTAGTTAAGCGCGGTGATCAAGAAGTGTCCATTGAAAAGTCATTTTAGATTGTACTAACTCAACTAACACTTGATTTGAGTCACTACTTTAGTTCTTGTATCCCAATAGAAAATTACTAATCTCTGCAAGTTCTGTGAACACGGTCTATACTCTTCATTGTATTCGGGTTTGCACTTAGAGCCGATGCCTGATGTAGGGCTTATGGTTCAGATGCCATATTCCTATCCCCCAATATATTGATTAACCCTTATTATGGTAATGCTGTGTGTAGCACCCTCCCTAAATTTTTATCAGAGTTTGAATCGTTAGATATGCATGATCTTGATTATGCATTGGAGATGTACCCTGTGTCATTGCCGGGCTGGTCAATTACCAGCTTACTCCACATGACAGATCATGCAGTTCTCTACCTTGCAAAGAATAATAAAAATAAACGGGCGGTTATTAAGCGCTTCAACTACAGTATTACCCACCTTCAAGATACTCAAATTCACGATTTTATAGAATCTGTTGATTCAATTAGAGCGATTGGGTTTGGTGGTTTGGTGGATATTTATCACACGGGCTTGTCGAGTGATGCTTTCTATTTATTGATGGAGTATCTGGACAATGGTGATTTGGCTCAAATTATTACCATGGCGCCTGAAGAGGTTAGTTTAGAAAAAAAGCTGGATTGGTTTGAAGACATAGTTATTGCAGTGGGGACTTTACACAATGCAGATTTGCTACATCGTGATTTAAAGCCATCAAACATTATGTTTCGTGATAATAATGAGCTGGTTCTGGTTGATTGTGGCATTGAATCAGAATGGTTAATCACATCAGGTTATCTGAGTGCTGGAGAAGTTTATTGTACACCTAGCTATGTTAGCCCTGAACGTGCAGCGGGTAACCCTTGTGATGTTCAAACAGAGATATATAGCCTTGGGGTAATGTTCTATGAGTTGATCATGGGTAAAAAGCCCTATGAAGCTAATAATATGCTGGGTTTAATGAAACGTCATGCATTGGCTCCTATCCCTGAATTATCTAATGAAGCTAGGCATTATCAAAAAGCACTGAACAAGATGCTTGCCAAGCACCCTGCTGAGCGATATGCATCAGTTGATGGTCTGTTAGATGACCTATATTTTGCGGAGTAAACCTTGCACTAATACATAAGTAGCTGTTTCTATAATGAGAAAATATTCAGCTTAAATGGGGTGTGGTTACCGATTCTGGGGGTTTTCTAGCTACTTTAGTGGTGATTTTGTCGCAGGTAACTATCGTGTTATCTATAGATATTTCTGATAACTTGCTGAAATTCTATATGAAATATATTTTTAGGTTTGTAGCAAGTATTTTTCAGATAACTTCTAGTCATTAGCGCTGTTAAGCGCTATACTTGTAGCAGTATACTAACAATCAGGTGTAACTCTATGGATATCAAAGCAAAAACGTTATTAGCTATTTCTTTCTCGGCGCTATTTGTTGCTAGTTGTTCGACCACAAATGGTCGTTATACAGTAGGTCAACAAGTTGCTACTACTGACTCTGGTCAGAAAGGTGTTACGCATACCCATAATGGTGTTGCGCATACCCATCCTCTTCCCGATGGTGGCTTAAGTCATTCACATAATTACAATTCAGGGTCTGCTGCAAATGCCAATACATGTGCACCTTGTACAGGTGGTGCTACAAGAGCAGTTGTAAATGTGCCAGCTAATACAGGTGGACAGCAAAACACTGGCAACACGCATGCGCATAATGGGCGTAGCCATAGTCACCCGCTTCCTGCGACAGGAACTAGCCATACTCATAATCAAGGTCAGCAACCCGTTGTTAAGCAACCTGCTCAACCACAAGGAAATGCAACTTACTACGATTACAGTGGTGGTGGTTCTACAAAAAGTAATTACTACAACTATGGTGGTACTGCTAAGGGGAATGCTAATGCCAATGGAGTTGCTCATAGCCACGGAGCAAAGTCGCATACACATGCACTCCCTGCATCAGGAACGAACCATACCCATAATCAAGGTAGTACTAGTATAGGGAATACCTATAACACCTATGCAAATGGTGGAGCTCCGGCGAATAATAATCAGGCTGGTGGTAATACCTATACGGTAAGACCAAAAGATACTGTGTTTCAAGTAATGCGTAATACAGGTGTTTATTGGAAAACTATTATTAAGCTGAACAATCTACAAGCTCCTAGTTATACAATTTCACCAGGACAAGTTTTAAGATTGAAGTAGTTAGTTATTACTAACTGAGAAAAAAAGACTGCATTTGCAGTCTTTTTTTTGTTCATAATATTTAGTGGCTTAGGTTAAATATGGACATATTGAAAACTTAGCTGCCTGTACCGACTACACTACATGCTTATACTTAGAGGGCGCTAATTGAAGATAAAACCCTTCCTCTGCGATGGCTTGAATAACTTCATTGGCATCTGTATAAGTGAGCTTACGATCCTGGTCTAAGTCAAATTCAAAGGAGAAGCTAAATTCTCCTAATAGTTTTATAAGCTTCTCGGGAACACTGTCGAAATTATCTTTTTCAGGCAGATAAAGATAAGTCCCTTTTTTGTGCTTACATCTGTAGATAAATACACGTTGCATTGAACTTCAAATCCTTAGTTGGGTGGTAGAGTATACGTTGTGGTGACCTAGATGTGCGTTATTACAACTAATTTTTCGAGTGAATTATATACAATAAATACGTGTTTCACGTAAATAATGAGTGCGTTCATTACTAGTAATGGTGAACTAAGGAAGTTCAGTTGAGCTAGTTCCAAAAATCATTAGCTCTTTTTTTCGAGCTTTTCGAGTACTTTAATGTGCTTCGGAGAAATCTGAATAACTTGAGTAGTGTCGTTTGTGTAGGTCTCAAGTAATAAGGAGGTTTCAGTTGTTTTTATATTTTTACCTTCTAGTTCACGATCATCAATGAGTTTAATCCTTATGTGTTGATCAGTAAGTTTATTTAGTTCACTTATATTAACCTTTGTGTAGACAAGGTAGTACAAGGGTTTAGAGGGTAATGGAAGTTCCTTGGTTTTATGTGTAATAGGTGGAGCTTGATGTGGCTTAGCGTCGATCGAATTAGCTTCGTCAGAGGCTGTTTCGTTTATTTTTGTTACAGACTGTTCAACCAAAGACGTGCTGGGTTTAAAGTAATTATCAAAATATTGATGACCTCCCGCATACCAAGCTATTAAAGCGATGCCGATACCAAGAATACTCACGGGGAATGCCTTACCCGTTTTCCCTAAAATGGTAGGTAGTACTACAAGGTTAATGCCAGGTATAAGAGAAATAAGACCCGTGACTGTATGATGCTTGAATGATGCAATGACTAGAGTGAGGTAGGCAAATAGGAAGGTAAGGAGGCCAATGACCGTTAATATGAAAAGAAGTAATGACATAAATATTAGAATATTCCTAGGTAAGCCAGATCCCATGGTAGGATTGTAAATACTAGATTTATTGTACAGTTTTTAGAAAAGTTAACAACGCGTTATAAGATAAATAATGGTGTCACAGGTGTTTAACTTATCCTCAATACCTCTTCAGTATCCTTCCAGTTAATCTAAAGGTAATAATGAAAATAACAGTTATCAATGGTAGCCAGCGACATGCAAAAAACTCCCAGAGTCTGAAAGTAGCAAACTATATTTCGGGTATTCTTGTTGGGGGGCAGTTTTGCGAAGAAACACACCTGATTAGCATGACGGATAAACCTTATCCGTTATGGGATGAGAGTATCTGGGATGGTGATCAGGACTGGAAAGACTTATTAGAGCCAGTGGCTAGTGAGTTAGAGTCTAGTGATGCTTTTATAATAATAGTGCCTGAGTATCATGGCATGGCTCCGGCTGCTTTAAAGAATTTCCTACTGATGCACAATAAAGATCAAATAGGGCATAAGCCTGCGCTTTTAGTGGGTGTTTCATCGTCTGATGGGGGTGCCTATTCGATTGCAGAGATGCGTATGAACAGTGCTAAAAATAATCGGCTTTGTTATATACCAGAACAGTTGATTATCCGTAATGTTGAGTCTGTACTAAACTCAGATGAAATAGATAACAACAAGGATGCTGATGGTTATTTCAAAGAACGTATAGCTTTTGCTCTTGGGGTATTAAGTGAATATGCCGTTGCATTAAAACAAGTTAGAGCAAGTGGTGTGACCCATAATGATAAGTTTGGAAATGGTATGTAGATTGCTATTACTTGGAGCTTCAGGAAGCTCCGAACAAATCTCTGTCATTCTTGCGAAGAGGGGAATCCATTTCAACAAATGGTACTGTACTGCCTTGCTGTTCTCCTTCGCGGGTAGGATGATGTTTCTGGAATTTGATCAGGCTTTCCTTTAAGTACCTCTAATTATTGCCACTTATAAGCTACTATAAAAAATAAAAGTGTGATTATGCTATAATAGCTCCATCTCAAGTAGTAGAAAGCTCATGGTTAAATCACGCGTTAATGTACATCAGAAAATATTGAATAGGATTGGCAAGCACTCCTATTTTCATGATGATCGTCATTCAGATAGACGAAATGAAATGCGTTGGCTAACGGTTGAACGTACTGCTATACCAATTAAACACCTCGCAGAATCGATTGAAGGCATGACGATTGTTCAGCTTACAGATCTTCATCTCCATCCCTTTACTCAAATTGAGCATATTGAAAGAGCAGTCTATTTGGCGAACTCTTTGAAACCCGATGTTATTTTATTAACGGGTGATTACGTTTGGCATGATGCTGAAGATATTTTAGAATTAGCTCCTGCATTGGCAAACCTTAATGCTAAATATGGTGTGTTTTCTGTTTTGGGAAATCATGAACACAAGACAGATCCCGTACTGATTACCGAGACTTTTGAAAAAGTGGGTATCCCTGTATTTAAGAATCAAGCCATTGACTTACAGATTGGTAAAAATTTACTTTATTTGGCTGGAATAGATGATGGCTGGTTAGGGAATCCAGATATCAAGAAAACCATGGATGCACATCGTGGTGACGCTCCCGTAGTGTTAATGGCACATGAACCAGATATGATTGATTGGTATGCAGATGACAC
>JAZGES010000196.1:0-3428 GCA_036478935.1 Thiotrichaceae bacterium | reverse complement strand
GGGTTGAGGTTGGAGCCATAACCATGTTGTGGGTTGATCACCACATCTTTGTATTCTTCCACAATATCAACAATATGTAGCTTTATGCCTAACTGCTCAGCAACCCATAATGAATTGTTACGTTGTGGCTTATCTTTCTTCTTTTTGCGGATACTATGGGTATGACCTTCGACACAAAACCCAGTAAAGAAGTTAATGCCTTCTACATGGATACCTTGGTCAATCATAGCCTTAGTCGCCAACATGGAATCTAGACCACCAGAAATTAAAGATACGGCTTTACGTTGTTTACTCATGAGTTATTTATTCGTTAATTATTAAACAGCGCCGATTATACCGATAACACGCTCATTCGCCTATTTCCCTGATCCGATTTTTGGAGACTGCGCTATGAATAGCGTATACTGGCGCGATCAAAAACATACCACTTCATTCCAAACTAAAACCAAGAATATAAATAATAATGAAATACGACGTATCTACATTTCAGGGCTTAATCCTTGCTTTGCAAAGCTATTGGGCAGAGCAGGGCTGTGTCATTTTACAACCTTATGATATGGCAATGGGAGCAGGTACTTTCCACCCCGCCACGTTCTTGCGCTCTATTGGTCCAGAGCCATTTAACTCTGCCTATGTGCAACCTTGTCGCCGTCCAACCGATGGTCGATACGGTGAAAACCCCAATCGTTTACAACATTATTATCAGTTTCAGGTCATGCTAAAACCTTCACCTGACAACATTCAAGAACTATATCTTGAGTCTCTAAAGCAGCTTGGATTTGATCCTTTAGTACATGATATCCGCTTTGTTGAAGACAACTGGGAGTCACCCACGCTAGGTGCATGGGGCTTAGGCTGGGAGATTTGGCTCAATGGTATGGAAGTCACCCAGTTCACCTATTTTCAACAGGTAGGGGGAATTGAATGTAAGCCAGTAACAGGGGAAATCACCTATGGTCTAGAGCGCATTGCCATGTATCTGCAAGATGTGAAAAGCATCTATGATCTGGTGTGGACGAAAGGGCCACATGGCGTTGTCACTTACGGCGATGTTTTCCATCAGAATGAGGTCGAGCAATCTGGCTACAACTTTGAACAAGCCGATACAGATTTGTTATTTGCACAGTTTGATAGCTGCGAATCTGAAAGCCAGCGATTAATAGAAGCAGGTCTACCATTACCTGCTTACGAGCAAATGCTGACTGCATCTCATGTCTTTAATTTATTAGACGCGCGTCATGCTATCTCAGTGACAGAGCGCCAACGTTATATCCTACGAGTACGTGGTTTATCACGTGCTATCGCACAAGCTTATTATGATTCAAGAGAAGCTCTTGGTTTTCCTCTTGCCAATCAAGCTCAGAATAATAGCGATAAAGAAAACTCACAGGAGGCAGCATCATGAAACAAGATTTATTAATTGAGATAGGAACAGAAGAGCTACCTCCAAAGGCACTTTCTACCCTTTCAAAAGCATTTACTAACAGTATTGTGAGCAGTTTAAAAGAGGCTCGGATTAGCACAGGAGAGGTTGCTTCATTTGCTTCTCCTCGAAGGCTTGCCGTACTGATCAAAGAAGTCGATGCACAACAACCAGACCAGAAAACCGAACGCAAAGGCCCTGCGGTTAAAGCTGCTTTTGATGCGGATGGCAACCCTACAAAAGCTATACAAGGTTTTGCTCGCTCCTGCGGTGTTGAAGTCGATGAATTAAGCCAACAGGAAACGAACAAAGGCGCATGGTTTGTTTTCGAAAAAGACGAAAAAGGCAAGCTAACCACTGATCTAATTGAAGCTATGGTTGCCAACTCATTACAAAAACTTCCCACACCTAAGCGTATGCGATGGGGTGATAAAACGGCGGAATTTGTTCGCCCTGTACATTGGCTTGTCAGTTTATTCGGTGATGATGTCATCGATATGAACATCATGGGGCTAAAATCTGGACGTGAAACACGAGGACATCGTTTCCATCAACAAGGTGATATCAGCATTAACTCACCTAGCAGCTATGAAACTCAACTAGAAGCTGGCTATGTGATTGCTAGCTTTGAAAAACGTCGAGATAAAGTAAGTAAAGGGGCAGAGCAAGCCGCTCAAATACTAGGCGGTAAAGTCGTTATTGATCCCGCTTTATTGGATGAAGTGACAGCCTTGGTTGAATGGCCTATTGCAGTTGCTGGTAACTTTGAAAAACAATTCCTAGATGTCCCTCAAGAGTGCTTGATTACAACGATGGAAGACAATCAAAAGTACTTTGCTGTAGTCGATAGCAACAACAAACTTATGCCACACTTCATTACTACCAGCAACATCGAAAGCAAAGATGTAGCTAAAGTAAGTGAGGGAAATGAACGCGTAATTCGACCACGCTTTGCCGATGCTGAGTTCTTCTGGGAACAAGACAAGAAAAATCCATTAGAAACACGTATAGAGGCTACCAAAAAAATTCTTTTCCAAAAAGAGCTAGGAACGCTGTTTGAGAAGACCCAACGTATCACTAAATTGGCAGGTGTCATCGCGCAAAGCATCGGTGCTGATGTTGCTCAAGCCAAACGAGCTGCTGAACTATCAAAATGTGACTTGATGACGGATATGGTTGGAGAGTTTCCAAAACTACAAGGTATTATGGGTCGCTATTACGCAATTCAAGATGGCGAGACAGAGAACGTTGCCTACGCCCTTGAAGAGCAATATATGCCAAGATATGCAGGCGACCAATTGCCTGAACATGAAGCTGGAAAGATTCTGTCCATAGCTGACCGTATTGATACACTCATGGGGATTTTTGCCATTGGACAAAAACCAACAGGCACTAAAGACCCCTTTGCATTACGTCGTGCTGCATTAGCTGTATTACGGATTATCGTAGAGAGCGAGCTTAATCTTGACCTTAAAGCGTTATTAACTGAAGCAGCTAGTAACTTAGCGGATAAAGTGGATGCCAAAGCCAAGATAGAAGAAACCTTTAATTACATACTTGAGCGCTTAAATGCTTATTATAAAGACCAAGGAATTCCTGCAGGTGTGGTGGATTCTGTAGCTAAGCTTCGACCTTCGAATCCTTTAGACTTTGATAAACGAGTTAAGGCAGTTGCTCATTTCCGTGACCTGCCAGAGGCTGAATCACTAGCAGCGGCTAATAAACGTATTAGTAATATCTTAAAGAAACAGTCTCAACATGTAACAGAATCGGTTAATACTGACTTGCTTGTCGAAGCAGCAGAGAAAAACCTGCACGCAGCTTTAGTCAAGCAACAAGAATTCATAAAGCCTTTGTTTGAGCAAGGAAACTACGAAGCAGCCTTAAAAGCCCTAGTTAGTTTACGTGGCCCCGTTGATCAGTTTTTTGATCAAGTGATGGTAATGGCTGAAGACGAGAGCTTACGTGATAATCGTTTAGCTTTGCTTAACCAGTTACGTAATAC
>JAZGES010000195.1:0-4279 GCA_036478935.1 Thiotrichaceae bacterium | reverse complement strand
GACATTATCTGGTGGAGAAAGAAATCGACTGTTACTAGCCAAGCTATTCACTCGTCCCACTAATGTTTTAGTAATGGACGAACCTACCAATGACCTAGATATAGAAACGCTGGAACTACTTGAAGAGCTACTACTTGAGTACACAGGCACGTTATTACTAGTGTCGCATGATAGAAGCTTTGTAAATAATCTCGTCACTAGCACTATTGCCTTTGAAGGTAATGGGCGCTTAGAAGAGTATGTAGGAGGTTATGATGACTGGATAAAACAACGGAAGTTACCAACTGGGAAAAATACAAAAAGCAAGTCTTCATCAACCCCCAAAGCAACTAATAAGAAAGAACCAGAAGCCCAACAAGTCGAGAAAAAACTATCTTATAAAGAACGTATAGAATTAGAAAAATTGCCTCAACAGATAGAAACACTTGAGACTGACATTGAAGCAATACATGCTGAAATGGCTTCTGCTGATTTTTATAAACTGTCCCAAGATAAAATGACAGAGATACAGAAAAACTTAGCTGATAATGAACAACAGTTGTCTGAATTTTATAAACGCTGGGAAGCGTTAGAATAAATATAGTTTCTCTATTTATATCTAAAAGGAAATCAAAACTCAATAGTACTTAGGTGCCGTAAAGTTACACCACTATTAGTGACATCCAGCGAGGGTGAATACAGCATTCTTGGATCACTTTATTAACCGTGCAAGTCCACCTAAGCGTTGGTTAATAGCTGCTAAATAACTGTTAGATGAGCACACACACTATGATTTTATGCTGCTCTTAGACTATGCTTTATACTGGGTTACCTAAACGGCGGAGAAAACACCATGTCAAACATCTTTATCAGCTATAGCCGTGCCGATGAGGAAAAAGTAGCTAACATCGTCAACGATATAGAATCTTTGGGTCATGATGCTTGGTTTGACCATGAGCTTACGGGTGGGCAAAACTGGTGGGATAAGATCCTTGAAGAAATTCGAAGTGCTGATATTTTTGTTTTTATATTAAGCCCTGAGTCTCGAGAATCTACTGCTTGCCGACGGGAATATGACTATGCTCATGCTTTAGGTAAACCCATAATACCTATTCAGGTAGTTGATGGAGTTTCAACAAGTTTATTACCCCCTGCACTGTCACAAGTTCAGATTGTTGATTATCTGAAACCTAATAGAGATGCTGCATTTCGTTTAGCTAGATCACTCAATGGAATCCAGACCTTCAACCCACTACCAGATCCTTTACCAGAACCTCCAGAAGTACCACTTTCCTATCTTGGAAGCATTACGCACCAAATAGAATCGAATACCGACCTAAATTATCAACAGCAAAGTGCTTTATTACTGGATATTAAACAATGTCTGCGCGATTCAGATGTTAATGAAGAGGATACATTAACTTTATTAACAAAACTCAGAAAGCGTCGTGACCTCTTTGCCAGTATTGCTGACGAACTTGACGCCATTATCGAAAACATACAAATACCAGATGCATCTTTCTCAACGAAAATAGACGATAGTAATAGTGAACTCGGCTCCGAACCCATGGAAGGTGACTATGAAAGACAGCCTGCGATGCAAACAAATGACAATATGGAGGGCTATAAAGTAACAATGAAGGACAGGCTTTTAATGTCGTTGGTTTATGGAATCATTGGAACCTGCATATTTTTTCTCTTTCTTTATTTCCATTACGATGAAAGATCTTACTTGCATGAGCGTTATTACACTTTTATTAGCTATATACTAGAAAGAGTAATAGCAAGAGGAGAATTTATTATTGCTTTTATACCATTTGCAATAGCAGGGGCTATAAATGGTAAGCACATACGACTGCTTATTCTCACTACTTCTACTGCATTAATACTAGGAGCTTTACTAACTGTAGCAAGCGACATTCGTTTCAATGAAGTCGCTGTTCTATCCGTTATTAGTGGCGCAGTAGTTGGTATAATCGCAGGCCTTACTTTTATAATAAAAAGAAGGAGAAGCATGAGAAGATTAACCTCCTAGAATTCTATTGTTTTACGGATGCTTTTATTAATTAAGGTTTTCCTTTGATTCTTAGAAAAATAGAATTAGCAACCATAACTTTTTCTATACTGATTTATTTTCTCCAGCAAATCTTCATCCGTCATCGCACTCGATACATGCTGTATCACATCATTCAAACCCACAATACTGGATACCTTAACACCATAGTCTTGCTCTGTTTGCTGAACTGCCGACAATTCACCCTGCCCTCGTTCTTGTCGATCAAGCGATATCGCAACACCAGAAAACTCGGCACCTTGTGCAGAAACGATATCTGCGGCTTCTCGTATCGCCGTACCAGCCGTCATCACATCATCAATAACCAAGACTTTGCCTTTTAGTGGAGCACCTACGATCGTTCCACCTTCCCCATGATTTTTAGCTTCTTTACGATTGAAAGCATAAGGGTAGTCTAAGCCGTGCTTTTCATAAAGTGTAGCTGCGGTGACAGCCGCAAGAGGAATACCTTTATAAGCAGGACCAAATAACATATCGAACTCTATTCCAGACTCGATAATAGATTGCGCATAGAACTCAGCAAGTTTTGATAAGGCGGAGCCTGTTTGAAACAATCCTGCATTAAAGAAATAAGGACTGGTTCTACCTGATTTTAATTCAAACTCACCAAAGCATAAGACGTTGGATGATATGGCAAAATCTAGAAATTCTTTTTGATAATCTTTCATGTAATTGTCCAAAGTTAAAGCAGGTTAAAAAACAGTTAGAATAAAGAGTTAAATACAAACAAAAGCATTCTTGATCTGTATCTTTATGTTTTACAAGCAAGTATTTTATGTTCCTTCAAAACAGATTGACCTTGAGCGACAAGCTGGTATGGTGTCACTCATTCAAATATTGAGTTGCAGAGGTTATAAACGATATGGCAAATGATAAATTAACTCAGGATATTGATCCACAAGAAACGCAAGAATGGGTCGAATCTCTTGAAGCGGTAACGAAATCTGATGGTATAGAGCGCGCTCATTACCTACTAGAAAAACTCATTGATACCGCACGCCACAACGGTGCGAACCTTCCCTACTCTGCCAACACCGCTTATATCAACACTATCCCCACCCACTTAGAACCTTCCATGCCAGGCAAGCAGCTTCTGGAATCACGGATTCGTTCTTATATTCGTTGGAATGCTACGGCGATGGTGGTACGTGCAAATCGTTATAGCTCTGAGCTAGGTGGTCACATTGCCTCATTTGCCTCTTCTGCTACGTTATATGATGTGGGCTTTAACCACTTCTGGCATGCACCTACACCAGATCATGGTGGTGACTTGATTTATTTTCAGGGACATATTTCTCCGGGTATTTACGCGCGTTCTTTCATGGAAGGTCGATTAACTACTGAAGATTTAGATAAGTTTAGACAAGAAGTTGATGGCGGTGGTTTATCTTCTTACCCTCACCCTTGGTTAATGCCTAATTATTGGCAGTTCCCTACTGTATCTATGGGGCTGGGTCCGATCAAGTCGATTTATCAAGCACGTTTCATGAAGTATTTGCATCACCGTAAACTAGCGGAAACACAGAATCGTAGTGTTTGGAGCTTTGTAGGTGATGGTGAGATTGATGAGCCAGAAACTACTGGCGCGATTTCGTTAGCAGGTCGTGAGAAGCTGGATAATCTGACTTGGGTTGTCAACTGTAACTTACAGCGCTTAGATGGTCCGGTTCGTGGTAACGGCAAGATTATTCAAGAGCTAGAGTCACTGTTCCGTGGCGCTGGCTGGAATGTCATCAAAGTACTATGGGGTTCTTATTGGGATCCACTATTAGCTAAAGATACTAACGGCAAGCTGCAACAACGTATGCTTGAAGTCGTCGATGGAGAGTTCCAAAACTACAAAGCGAAAGATGGTGCGTATGTTCGCAAGCATTTCTTCGGTAAAGACCCCGAATTAAAAGCCATGGTTGAGAAGATGTCTGATGAAGATATCTGGCGCTTAAACCGTGGTGGACACGATCCACACAAAGTCTATGCCGCTTACAAAGCAGCGTCTGACAATAAAGAACAGCCCACCGTTATACTCGCTCATACCGTTAAAGGTTATGGCATGGGCGCTGCTGGCGAAGGTCAAAACCGAACGCATCAACAAAAGAAACTGACTGAAGATGAAATGGTGATCTTTAAAGACCGTTTCAATATTCCATTGAGTGATAAAGAAGCAGCGGCATGTGAATATTACCGCCCTGAGCCTGACAGTGAAGAAATCAAATATATTCAAGAGCA
>JAZGES010000194.1:0-8334 GCA_036478935.1 Thiotrichaceae bacterium | reverse complement strand
TGTCCAAGATCCAATCCTATAACGGATCAAGCGCAGAGTAGGGTGCCCAATAGCTGCAGTCATGCGTCTAACTTGTCTGTTCTTACCTTCGCTAATGGTTATTTCTAACCAGCAATCGGGGATTGATTTACGTTCACGGATAGGTGGGTCACGCGACCATAGCTGAGCAGGAGGATCTATGAGGCTAACTTTGGCAGGTCGAGTCATGCCATCTTTAAGTTCAACTCCATCACGTAATTGCTGAAGTTGTGACTCCTCCGGAATACCTTCGATCTGCACCCAGTAGGTCTTACTCATTTTGTGCTTTGGATCGGCTATGCGGTGTTGCAACTTGCCGTCATCTGTTAACAGCAGTAACCCTTCGCTATCTTTATCTAATCGTCCAGCCGCGTAGACATTTTTTATATCAATGTAGTCGCTAAGTGTTGCAGCGCCATTAGCATCAGTGAATTGGCTGAGGACATTAAAAGGTTTATTGAAAAGAACTATTTTTGACATTTGGATAAGAATTAATGGTTATAGGAGAGTGTGCTTATTGTAGAAATGACAGAGTGTGTTTGGTGTGAGGTTTATGTATCACAAATTGCTAGATGCATATTAGCTCCCTCCTTCTGCTAGGTGGAGGGAACTTTTTTGTACTAATATTAAAGCTTAGGTAGTTCTTCTTTTTTGTCACCATCGTTCTCTTCAAACTTATAAAAACTTTCATTTAAATAAGATACGACATCAGCAATTTCATCATCAAACCAGTTAACACTTAACTGGCTATCACACATTCTGACTTGTTTTCCTAATCCCGCTAAGTCTTTTACTTTATGATCTTCACGTGTGAAGACTTCAGTACCATGACACTTCTGGCATTGTGACTTATCGTAGAGTACTTTTCCGTTGGCGGCACTGCCCTCTGCAAATGCACTACTTGACAACATTGATATCGTCAATGTTGTCAGTAGCATAGCTACGAATCCCCGTGAAGCCCCTGTTTTATTCTGTTGTTTCATTTATTTTTCTCCGATTAAAATTAGCCCGTATTTTTTTATTCGCTAACCAGCTGATAGCTGTTTTAAATGCGCAATCCTGATTGAAGCAGGTGGGTGCGAATCATAAAACGCTGAATACAGCGGATCAGGTGTTAAAGTACTGGCATTCTCCTTATACAGACTCACTAGAGAGCTAATAAGTTCCTTAGCACTTGCTTGCTTTGCTGCAAACGCGTCTGCTTCAAACTCATGCTTACGTGACCACCAAGACATAACAGGTCCTAGTAAAAAGGTGAAAGCAGGTGAAGCCAGCATGAAGAGGAGTAATGCCATATACGTTGATGAGTGTTCAACACCAAGCCCAGTGAAAAACCAGCCTTGCTTCATCAACCATGCCAGTATAGCAAAACCAATAAAGGTAGTGGTAAGTGAGACGACGAGACCTTTGAGGACATGTTTATGTTTAAAGTGTCCTAACTCGTGCGCTAATACCGCTTCAATTTGTGGAGCGGTTAGTGTTTCTAAAAGGGTGTCAAAGAATACGATTCTTTTGTTCTTACCAAAGCCAGTGAAGTAGGCATTGCCATGACTAGAGCGGCGTGAGCCATCCATCACAAAAACGCCATCGCTATTAAAGCCAGATCGTTTCAGTAAAGACTGAATAAGGTCTAGTGTTTCACCTTTCTCAAGTGGTTTAAATTTATTGAAAATAGGTGCGATAAATTTGGGGTAAGCCCACATCATAAGCAATGAGAAAATAGATAGAGCAGCCCATGCATAAACCCACCACAAATCACCAGCTGACTCCATTAACCAAAGAATCAGCATGAGGATAGGTACGCCAAGAGCCAAGCCTAGTAGGGTGCCTTTTACCATATCCACGATCAGTGTTTTCAATGTGGTTTTATTAAAGCCAAACTTTTCTTCAATAACAAACGTATTGTACAAAGAGGTAGGCAAGCCGATCAGGCTAGAGATAAATGAAAAGCTGAGGAGAACTGCCACACCGGTATAAATATCACTCCAGCCTCGGCCTTCACCGAAGGAACGCCAGAAGTTATCTAGCCAGTTCAAACCACCGAAATAAAGCCAAAATATCAGTAGCGCAAATCCAATAAACATTTCAATACGGCCGAATGCACCTTTAGTTAACGTGTAATCAGCAGCTTTCTGATGTTCCTCCAAAGAGAGCTTGTCTGCAAACTCTTCTGGCACGGCTGAGCGATGGTGTGAAACATGTTTCATCTGCCGAATAGACAGCCAAAATTGCACTAAGGTCGAAATAATCAGTGCGGCAAGAAAAACAAGGGTAAAAGTCTGCATAAATATTTAAGAATGTTGTTAAAATGAATCCATTGTAACTTATAAAGCAGAGAATACATGACACTTAATACGGGAAATGCCACAGTAAACAAGGACAACCTTATTTGGATCGACTTGGAGATGACGGGTTTGGATACCTACAACGACCAAATCATTGAAATTGCAACTGTTGTCACAGACAAAGAATTAAATATTCTGGCACAAGGGCCGATGATTGCCATCCACCAAAGTGATGCTACGTTGGGTAAAATGGACGAATGGAATACCAATCAGCATGGAAAGTCGGGCTTAATTGATCGCGTAAAAGCAAGCACTTATAGCGAGGCACAAGCTGAGAAAGAAACCATAGACTTTCTAAAAGCGTTTGTACCAGAAGGTGCATCGCCTATGTGCGGTAATAGTATTTGCCAAGATCGTCGCTTCTTAGGGCGCTGTATGCCAGAGCTAGAGCAATACTTTCATTATCGTAACTTGGATGTGAGCAGCCTTAAAGAGCTAGCATCACGTTGGAAACCTGAAGTGCTTGATGATTTTATCAAGAAGGGAAGTCATTTGGCTTTGGATGACATTCTTGAGTCTATAGAAGAGCTTAAGTTTTACCGAAAAACAATACTCTCGATATAAAACCTGTTCAGTGTCGAAGACACTTTTGTCCCTCCACCTACGAGATGCTGTAAAACTTGGGTGGCCTGCGTTGAGGAACAAAACACAGGGGATTAACTCGTTGTTTCCCATGTTTCGAATGGCATTTTCAGAAACAATATAACCGCAATTGCAGATATTGTGGACAGACAAACCTGTGAAGCTCTAGAGGCTAATAGATTGCATGTTGCTGTCAACAAAGTGCATGAAGAAAGGAATAAAAGAGATACCATTAAATGAACGAACTGATTAAGAAACGCCTACTAGGCCGGGACATTGAAGAAGAAGGTCGTACAGCTACGCCATTGGAGTTGTTTTATGATCTGATTTTTGTTGTTGCGATCGCTAATTTGGCTGCCGCTTTCCATCATGATTACGCGAATAATCATATCAGTCATGGAGTTATCAACTTCTTTATGGTGTTTTTAGCCATTTGGTGGGCTTGGAATCAATACACGTGGTTCGCCTCCTCATTTGATAACGATAGCCCTAGGTTTCGGTTAGCAACATTGTGGCAAATGGTGGGCGCTTTGGTACTCGCTGCGGGCGTAGAAAAAGCTTTTAATGGCGAGTTACGGTTTTGATTGTTTGCTATGTCATTATACGATCATCTTCCATTTATCTATGGTTTAAAGTCGCAAGAGACAATCCAAAATTTAAAGTAACAGGGATGCGCTACGCCATTGGCATCCTGTTGTGTCAGATTGGTTGGATAACGCAAAACTTTTTTGAAGCTAGTTATTTTATTTTTATCGGTCTATGGATTGCAGAGTTTTTTGTACCCATTTATGCTGAATCACATACCCAAACGAGCTTTCATTCAGAGCATATTGAAGAACGTTTTGGTTTATTGACCATTATTGTTTTGGGCGAATCCATTCTGGCTTCAACCAATAGTTTCAAATCACTGATAAATCATTTTTCATACGATGTTTTATTGGTATCGATTGGCTGTCTGTTAACACTGTTTGGCATTTGGTGGCTTTATTATAATAGCTCGGTTGAACATCACTTACGCAATAAAGCTACTGCATTTCAGTGGGGCTATGGACACTTTATAATTTTTGCTTCAGCGGCCGCAATTGGTGCATTGGTAAGTGTGAATGTAGATGTATTAACTGACCACGGAAGCATTGAAATCGGTGTAGCCAATATGGGCTTTTCAGTTGCCGTTGCGCTGTATCTGTTTGGGCTTTGGTTTTGCCAAGAAAGGTTGCTTGGAGAAGGAAAACTACAATCCTATTTGATGCTAGCTATCGCTGTGGGAGTGCTTGCTTTAGGTCTGCTACCTCACACTATTATGACAACAGGTTTGTTGATTGTCGCAACAGTTATTTATCGCCAATATAAGCCTTTATCGCTCATCGCGACTTAGTGTGGGTAAAGGATCAATTGCTAGCTAAGTTGATGAATACTATTCTATAAAACTGAGAAACCAAGATGCAAACATCTGACCTTACCCAAGGTAATGTCTCAAAGATTCTAATCGGGCAAGGAATCCCGATGATTTGGGGCATCTTAGCCATTATTAGCATGAATCTTGCGGATACCTTTTTTGTGGGTCAGCTAGGCACTAATGAGCTTGCCGCAATGGGTTTCACATTTCCTGTTGTGATGATCATGAGTAGTTTGGCTTTTGGTATAGGTACAGGTGCATCTTCCTTAATTGCTCGTGCAATTGGAGGAAATCAGCTTGATGAGGTTCGTGGTTACACGACATCGGCTATCGTGATTGCTTTTTTTGTTGCAGTGATCTTTGCGCTTGTTGGTGTATTAACCATTGATCCTTTGTTTCGTTTACTGGGTGCGCCCGATGATATCTTGCCGTTAATCCATGATTATATGGAGGTGTGGTATCTGGGGAGTATATTGGTCGTTGTTCCAATGGTTGGTAATTCTGCAATCCGTGCGGCAGGCAATACAAAACTACCTAGCTACATCATGATCAGTATTTCCGTAGTCAATGTTGTACTTAACCCTATCTTTATATTTGGCTGGCTAGGTTTACCCGCGATGGAATTAAAAGGCGCGGCGTTAGCCACTGTTATTTCGTACTCAGTTGCTTTAATGGTGAGTATGTACGTCCTTAAAGTGAAACTAGATTTCATTACCTTAGAACATTGCTATCAGCGTTTATGGATGAGATGGAAAGCAATTCTTCGTATAGCTATTCCAGCGTCAGCAACTAACCTTATCTCCCCCATTTCGATTGCAATAACAACATGGCTAGTTGCAGGTTACAGTAGCGATGCGGTTGCAGGTTATGGAATTGCTGCACGCATTGAGAGTTTTATGCTGATTGTTTTAATGGCGCTATCGACCGTATTAACACCTTTTGCCGGTCAAAATTGGGGTGCAAATCGTTTTGATCGACTGACCGAGGCAGTAAAGCTAAGTTTTAGATTTTCGTGGATATGGGGAGTCTTTGTAGCCATATTATTATGGATTAGTGCAGATTATCTGATTGGTGCATTTACCCAAAACCCACAGGCATTAGCATCAGCAAAAAACTACTTAATCATCGTGCCCATCACCTTTAGTTTTTTAGGCATCGTCATGATGACCAGCAGTATTGCCAATGGTATTGGCAATCCCTTACCAGCGTTAGCATTTACCGTAATGCGATTGCTTATACTCTATTTACCGTTAGTTTGGGGTTTGTCATATTTTTTGGGTCTGCAAGGTATTTATCTGGCTACAGCAATCGCGAATCTAATAGTGGGAGTAATGGCTTGGTATTGGAGCTCAAGAAAATGTCAGGGTGCTTCTAGAGCAGAACTCACCCTTCAATAAAGAATACTTCGATAGAATACTGTTGGAGTACCAGCGGTACTAAAAATTGATTTATAGAGGTTTAATCCGAAACTATCCTACAAGGTCTAACTATTTTAATAGTAGTTTACGCATTAATTTAGGATAAAAATATATTAAGGAAACTCTATGACTATTAAAAAAAATATCCCACTTTTAGAAGAAATACTAGGTGAGTGGAAAGATGAACTAGGTAATGATTATATTGGATATAAAAATCATGTTTATCGCATGCTCCATTGTTGTTTTGCTTTATATGAGTGTAATGAAGAAGAAAAAAAGAAAATCATTATCGCAGGTTGCTTCCATGATTTAGGTCTATGGACAGAAAATACCGTAGATTACTTGCCCCCTTCTGTGCTTTTAGCAAGAGATTATTTAAAGAAAGAGAACTTGCAACAGTGGTCTATAGAAATTGAATTAATGATCGATCTGCACCATAAAATTAGAGCCTGTAAAAGTACAGACTACCCTCTTGTAGAAGTATTCCGTAAAGGAGATTTAGCGGACTTTTCATTAGGAATGATCAAAGGTGGTGTACCTACAGAAGTGATGAAAGCTATTAAAGAGGCATTTCCTAATGCAGGGTTTCATAAAATGTTGATGAAAGTACAGGGTAAGTGGCTTCTGAAACATCCGCTGCATCCATTTCCAATTATGAAATGGTAGTAATGAGGATGAAGCTGGTCTACTCTTTTTGTAAATAGCATCTGATGTAAGGATTTGGCGCTCTCTATCAGGGCTTGACACATCCGTTTTAGGATAGCAGGATGCGGATAGTGAAAGCAGGTACTTTCCCCGTTCTTAATATAACCAAAATGAAGATAAAACATAAATGCTCGTATTTGCAGATTTAGCCATTCGTCGGGGTCCACGCCAACTGTTATCTAATGCTAGCTTCAGTATCCATCCGCAACAAAAAGTAGGGCTGACCGGAGCCAATGGCACAGGTAAATCAACCCTGTTTGCACTCATCATGGGACAACTCGACACAGACGAAGGGAGTTTTTCCATGCCGCCAGGCTGGGTGATTGCGCATGTAAAACAAGAAACCCCGAATACTGAAATCACTGCACTTGACTATACCTTGCAAGGCGATACCGAATACACCGAGCTACAAAAGAAACTAGAAACCGCTGATGATGAGCATTTGGGTGAGCTACACGCAAAGCTTGATGCGATTGATGGATATACGGCAAAGAGTAGAGCCTCCATTCTTTTACATGGACTAGGTTTTAGTAACACTCAAATTGATCAGCCCGTGCGGCAGTTCTCAGGCGGTTGGCGAATGCGCTTGAATTTGGCACAAGCATTGATGTGTCGATCTGATTTATTACTGCTCGATGAGCCAACTAACCACTTAGATTTGGATGCTGTCATTTGGTTGCAAAGTTGGCTTGCCGCTTACCAAGGCACGTTAATACTCATCTCACATGATCGTGAATTTCTGGATGGTACGATTAGTCACATAGCTCATATTGAACATGAAAAAATCACCTTATATAACGGAAACTATTCAGCATTTGAAGTTATACGTGCAGAACAACTAAGCCAACAACAAAGTGCGCATGAAAAACAAAAACGTGAAATAGGGCATATGCAGGCATTTGTAGATCGCTTTCGTGCACAAGCAACAAAAGCTAAACAAGCCCAAAGTCGCTTAAAAGCATTAGAGCGAATGCAAGTCATAGCGCCAGCCCATGTCGATTCGCCCTTTAGTATGCGGTTCTTTGACCCTGAAAAGCTGCCTGATCGGCTCATCACCATTAAAGACACTACGTTAGGTTATGGCGATACAGTCGTTGTAGATGATGTAGAACTGGATTTATTACCAGGCGATAGAGTGGGGTTGATTGGCCCAAATGGTGCTGGAAAATCTACCGTTATAAAATACTTAGCAGGTGAATTAAAAGCAATATCAGAAGAGTCATGGCAAGCTAAAGATATAAAAATAGGCTATTTCGCCCAGCACCAGCTAGACCAGCTTGACCCAGAACAGTCTGCACTTGAGCATGTGCGCCATCTAGATAAACAAGCACGAGAACAAGAATTACGTGATTATCTGGGAGGTTATGGCTTTCATGGCGCAAGAGTAGATGAGGCAGTAGCCCCTTTTTCAGGAGGTGAAAAAGCTCGTCTAGCACTGGCTTTAATCGTTTATGAAAAACCTAATGTCTTGTTGCTAGATGAGCCAACCAACCATTTAGATTTGGAAATGCGTCATGCATTAACCATTGCCTTGCAGGATTATACAGGTGCTATTGTAGTTGTTTCACATGATAGACACTTACTAAAAACTGTTACTGATGAATTGATCATGATTAGTCATGGTAAGGCAGAATCTTATGCGGGGGATCTTGATGATTATGCCGCATGGATTCAGAATAAAAATAAACAGCAAGCAGAACAAGATACTCAGATTAATAGTGGGTTCAATGTTGATCAAACCAATGAAACAGCTATAAGCAAAAAAGAGCAGCGTAGATTAGATGCAGAAAGGCGAAAAAGACTTCAACCACTAACTAATAAAATCAAAAAGTTAGAAAGTGAACTTGATAAGTTAAATAAGAAAAAAGAG
>JAZGES010000193.1:0-3012 GCA_036478935.1 Thiotrichaceae bacterium | reverse complement strand
TAGAGATACGTTATTCAGAGTTCTCTATGAAATCTTTTCTACTAACCTTTCCCACTGACCCATAATTTTCTCAATGGCAAAGCGCTGTTTTACTTTTGTTGCCTCTTTGCCCATTTGTTGAATTAATTCAGGATTAGAGAGGAGTTTGTCCATAGCCTCTGCCATTTCATCCACATTTTCTGGTGGAACTAATAAACCAGACACTTCATGTTCAATGAGGTCACTTGGCCCCGATGGACAGTTGTAGCTAATAGCAGCTAAACCTAAAGACATGCCTTCCAGCAGCGCGTTAGGAAACCCTTCATAACGAGATGAAAGTGCAATGATGTCCGCCTTTTCAATAATACTATGAGGTTTTTCAACTTTACCGGGTAATAAGACACGGTCTTGTAGCGAAAGCTCATCAATTAATGACTCTAGCTTAGGTCGCATATCACCTTCACCCAGTAGGACTAAAGAGGCTTGTTGATGTTGCGTAGCTACTTTGGCAAAAGCCTGAATAAGCTGATCATACCCCTTTTCCTCAGATAAGCGCCCCATTGCAATGATAACCGTGCCTTGAGGGAGTTCAATATTCGCTTCAGGTGGTGTTTCTGGGAATTTCGCCCAGACGGGGTTAGGTATGATAGAAATATTGTCTTTAGGAATAAACTCTTCAGCCCAAGCCTGATTGCCCGTTGTTTGAATGACAACAGCATTAGCATGTTTGTAGGTTAGCTTTCGTCCTTTACGCCAGATACCACCTAAAGGGTCTTGGTAAGGATTTGAGCGCTCAGAAACAATAACCGGAGTTTTCATGCTAACCGAAGAAATAATAGCTAACACATTGGAAGGCGGTAGAAAGCTAATAACGGCATCAGGCTTGTATTGGCGTATAACTCTTCTGAAGAAGCGGATACGTTTGTAGTTTTGTACAACTGCATCTTTTAGTCCACCCGACTCATCCAATAAGCCCATACCAATTCGTATGACGCGTTCGTCTAAAGAATAAAAATCTTCATTCGCACCTTTTTGGGTTAGCAATATAACCTGCCAACCCTGTTGTGCCCAATAGTTAGACATGACGGATGCAACACGTTCTGCTCCCCCGATACCAAGGGAAGCAGTGAACATGACAATGGTCTTACTGGACATTAGTTACTGCTTATGCTTTTTTGGAAAGGTCGGCTACGTACCAATCCATGGATTCATCAAGACCTTCAGCAATTTTATGGGTGGGTTCGTATCCCATGTTGTTTTTAGCTTTAGATATATCCGCCAATGAATGTCTTACATCGCCTGCGCGAAAATCGCGATAAGTCGGTTTTACGCCTTCAAGCTCAATGCCTCTTTCCTGCAAACGCTCTGCTAACATATCAAACAGTTGATTCAGGCTAGTGCGATCATTAACTGCCACATTGTAAGCTTCTGTAGCTGCATCACTATCTGCTGTTGCAGCGAGTAGATTAGCTTGAACCGTATTATCGATATAACAGAAGTCACGACTAGTCTCGCCATCACCATTGATAAAGACAGTCTCATTATCCATTAGGCTTGCAACCCATTTAGGAATAACAGCTGCATAAGCGCCATTGGGATCTTGTCGCTTACCAAAAATATTGAAATAGCGTAAACCAATGCTTTCTAGTCCGTAAGTACGCGAAAATACACTAGCATATAGCTCATTCACATATTTGGTAACAGCGTAAGGACTTAATGGATTGCCAATTTTATCTTCAACTTTAGGAAGGTCAGGGTGATCTCCATAAGTAGAGCTTGAAGCGGCATAAACGAAGCGTTTCACTTTAGCATCACGCGCTGCAATCAGCATGTTCAGGAAACCATTGATATTGGTGTTGTTGGTATTTGCCGGATCTTCGATAGAACGTGGTACCGAACCTAAAGCTGCCTGATGCAGAATATAGTCTGCTCCATTACATGCTTTTTGACAGGTATCTATGTCACGAATATCACCTTCAATGAAGGTAAATAAATCTGCTGCTTCAGCCGCATTAACGCCGCTATCTGCGATAGCCATGTCGATATTATGCTGATGGCCTGTAACAAAGCTATCAAGCCCTACTACTTTTTGCTTATGACGTAATAAAACTTCTAGTAGATTAGAGCCGATAAATCCCGCAACACCCGTAACAACCCAAGTGTTCTGGTTTTGTTTTAAATTAGCTAATAACTCATTGTACTTGCTCATTATTATAATCTCCCGTCTACTTCATCTGCTTTTAATACGTACTTAATGTCATAAAGTACATGGGGGGTTTTACCAAGGGCTTTAATTTTATCTACACCCATCTCAACAAATTCTTTGTGTGAAACAGCGAGAATAATCGCATCATAATAACCTTCTTGAAGTTCTGTTACGGGTGTGATTCCGTATTCACGTTGTGCTTCTTCAGCATCAACCCAAGGATCATAGACATCAATATTACAGTGATATTTTTCTAACCCTTCGATCACGTCTACAGCACGAGTATTACGTAAGTCAGGGCAGTTCTCTTTAAAGGTCAAACCCATTAATAATATCTTGCTGTCTACTGCGTGAATGCGTTTTTGTGTCATTAATTTGACGATTTGGTCAGCAACATAAAAGCCCATGCTGTCATTGAGACGACGACCGGCTAGGATAATTTCAGGGTTATAGCCTACTTCTATAGCTTTGTGAGTTAAGTAATAAGGATCAACGCCGATGCAGTGTCCACCTACTAATCCAGGTCGGAAAGGTAAGAAGTTCCACTTACTGCCCGCAGCTTCAAGCACGTCTTCTGTATTAATACCCAAGCGATCAAAGATAAGTGCAAGCTCATTAATAAGTGCAATATTGATATCGCGTTGAGTATTTTCGATGACTTTTGCAGCTTCTGCAACTTTTACACTAGCTGCTTTATGTGTGCCAGCAATAATAATTTTGTTATATAACTCATCAACCACGTCTGCAATTTCAGGAGTAGAGCCTGCAGTTACTTTCTTTATAGTTGTTACGCGATGTTCTTTATCACCAGGGTTAATGCGTTCAGG
>JAZGES010000192.1:0-3909 GCA_036478935.1 Thiotrichaceae bacterium | reverse complement strand
AATCATTCGCGTGTCTAAATGACTACACATAAGTGGCATATAAGTTCATCCAATACTAAACAGGAGTGGCTAGATTATTATGATCTACGCTGGCGTATTTTGAGAAAGCCTTGGTCACAAGAAAAAGGTACAGAGAAAGATAAGCTTGAAGCTACCAGTATTCATAGAATAGCTATTCAAGATAGGCAGGTCGTTGGAGTAGGGCGCATTCACTTACTTGATCAAGAAACTGCTCAAATAAGATATATGGCAGTAGATCCTGATTTTAGTGGGCTAGGAGTGGGTTCAGCTATCCTTTTAAGCTTGGAAGATGCTGTGAAAGCTAAGAATGTCAATACAGTGATCCTGCATAGTCGCGAATCAGCGCTAAATTTTTATGAGCAGCAGGGTTACAGTAAGGTCGAGAAAACACATGTGCTTTATGGCGATATCACACATTATTTAATGAATAAGACTTTTAGGACGCAGAATCAATAACCCCGCCACCCAAGCACATATTATCATCGTAAAAAACAATAGATTGCCCAGGTGTAATAGCACGCTGAAGCTCATCGAAAACCACTTCACAGTGAGTCTCATCAATCATTGTTACAGAACAAGATTGATCAGATTGTCGATAGCGTATTTTAGCCTTACAAGTGAAATCGTTAATAGGGGCGTGGTTACTAACCCAATCGAGCTGCGAAGCTTGTAAGCGTATCTTAAGTAGAAGAGGGTGGTTATGACCTTGTCCAACAATCAGTCTGTTGTTATTAAGATCTTTATCTACAACAAACCAAGGGTCATCATTAAAGTCTTTTAAACCACCGATGCCTAAACCCTGCCGCTGCCCTAAGGTGTAATACATCAAGCCGCTATGTTCACCAATCACTTTGTCATCAGGCGTAACAATCTTCCCTGGTTGTGCTGGTAAAAAGCGTTGTAGAAAGTCTTTAAACTTTCTCTCGCCAATGAAGCAAATCCCGGTACTGTCTTTCTTTTTAGCCGTTGTAAACCCGGCTTTTTCTGCTAATTCTCTCACAACTGGTTTTTCCAATTCACCCACAGGAAATAGCGTTTTACTGAGTTGATCTTGCCCGAGTGTATAAAGGAAATAGGTTTGATCTTTATTGTTATCAACGCCTTTTAGCATATCTATTTCGCCAGTGTCGTTCACAGCAACACGTGCATAGTGCCCAGTTGCAATATAGTCTGCACCCAAATCAAGAGCGTAGTTGAGAAAGGCTTTAAACTTAATCTCTTTATTGCACATAATATCGGGATTGGGGGTTCTACCCGACCGATACTCTTCTAAAAAATATTCGAATACACGATCCCAGTATTCAGCAGAAAAGTTAACGGTATGTAAGTGGATACCTAATTGATCACACACAGACTGTGCATCAGCGAGATCAACTTCAGCAGAACAATATTCAGAGGTATCGTCCTCTTCCCAGTTCTTCATGAACAGGCCTTCTACTTGATAACCTTGCTCAAGCAGAAGTAATGCGGCTACTGAGGAATCAACGCCTCCGGATATGCCAACAATGACTCTTTGTGGTTTGTTGATGATGCTTTGTCCTGATTGGATGCTGATGGCGATACTTTCTCTAGGCATGGTTCAGTGTCAACCTGCAAGGTATGGATGAGATCCATGGAGAAGCGATGACCTGCACGGTATTCATCAAGTGATCGCATAACCAATGGACTGCGCCATGATAGCTTTTCTTGTGATTTGATTTCGTCATATGTCATCCATCGTGGAGCAATGATGTCCGGGTCAATCTGGTAGTTAGGAACCTGCTCTAGCAATTTTCCAGTGAAGGTAAAGCGTATGAATATACGGTTGGTATTCGGGTTTAGCAAGTGCAAAATACCAACAAGGTGGGTCGGTTCAAAGTTCCAGCCTGTTTCTTCTAATGTTTCACGGCGTACTGCATCAATGATGCTTTCATTCGGTTCTAGATGTCCAGAAGGTTGATTAATAACCTTTTGATTATCCACGTTCTCTTCAACAACGAGAAATTTACCCTCTTTTTCGATAACAGCCGCTACGACAACTCTTGGTTTCCACACCATTGTTCTCTCCAAAATTCTTATTTGATATTATTTAACTACTCAGCTTACCCTCTACTTTGCCCAATAGTTTCGCCGAAAGTGCTCAAGTATATTTATACATTCCGCGCTTTCGTCTTACTCTTGAATAAACTAGAGGGCAATCTGCGCAGTTACAGACTACGCAGAATAGTTACGATTCTATTTATGAAAGGTCGCTCTGAAAATAACAAGTTTTTGCCCACAGCTTGTTATGACACCTCTTCACTTTCCATATGAGACTTTTATATGCAATCATTACGGTAAGTGAATGAATATTCATTATGACATATTTCAAACAATTTTGCATTTCCAAACACTTAATCGGTATCATGATTCTCTTTATTAATTAACGTCACTAAATCGATATGGAAAATACTATTCGTATGACTGAGTACAGCCATGGAGCTGGCTGCGGTTGTAAAATTTCACCCAAAGTTCTCGATACTATTTTAAAGAGCGACCTCCCTGAGTTTGTAGACAAGTCACTGCTGGTTGGAAATGACTCACGCGATGATGCGGCGGTTTATGATTTAGGTAATGGCACTGCCATTATCAGTACGACTGATTTTTTTATGCCGATTGTAGATGATCCTTTTACCTTCGGTAGAATTGCCGCCACCAATGCGATTAGCGATATTTATGCAATGGGTGGTAAGCCTATCATGGCCATTGCAATTTTTGGTTGGCCATTGGATAAATTACCCGCTGAAGTTGCCCAACAAGTTATCGATGGAGGGCGCAGCGTTTGTCAGGATGCAGGCATAAGTTTAGCCGGCGGGCATAGTATTGATGCTCCTGAGCCTATATTTGGATTAGCCGTGACGGGCGTAGTTAATACCGATCAAATAAAACAGAACAATAAAGCAGAATCGGGAGATCTGATTTTTCTAACCAAGCCGTTAGGTATTGGTATTTTAAGTACGGCACAAAAGAACAAGGTTATTGATCCTGAACATGAGCATATTGCACCGGATACTATGTGTAAGCTGAATAAAATAGGTACTGATTTAGCTGAGCTGGATGCTGTCACTGCGATGACCGATGTGACTGGTTTTGGACTAGGTGGGCATTTACGAGAAGTTTGTGAGGGTAGTCAGTTACAAGCGACTATCCGCTTTGATGAACTTCCATTGCTACCTCATGTTGACAAGTATTTAGAGTTAGGTTGCTCACCGGGTGGCTCTCAGCGTAATTTCGAAAGCTATGGCGATAGGCTGAGTGAAATGACGCTCAGACAGCAGCAAATTATTTGTGATCCCCAAACCAGTGGTGGTCTTCTAGTTATGGTAAAAGAAAATAGGGTCGATGAGTTTTTGAAAATCACCCAGCTTGCTGGGTTAGACTTACAAGCGATTGGGGTTATGCAGGAACACTCTGGTACTGACTCAGAGCACTATGTGAACATTGTGTGAAAAATAGTGAAGTGCGTTTTTAAGCGGAATCAGATAATAAGTTTATAGAGTGATCACATTGCAGTTTAACCAATTGCTGCGCTGACTCCTCAAGGTTAAAACCCAATGAATAGCGTTGATCCATCTTCATAGCACGCTTAATCAGTTCGTCTTGTGTGAAATCCATTGTGTTGGAGCCTAAATACACATGATTTACTTCAAAACTAAAGGAGTAGGTGTACTTAAAAGAAGCACAGAAGGTTTGTGTTTTTTGCTTAAAGAGTGGGTTGTTATCTACTAGATTGGTAGCAACAATCCCTTGTTCGGTTAATCGGGATTGACAGAGTTGATAAAACTCTAAAGACGACAACTCATTGGGATGTCTACCTGCACCAGAAAAGCTATCCAACATAATGATGTCAAATTTACCTTCTTCGAAATT
>JAZGES010000191.1:0-3930 GCA_036478935.1 Thiotrichaceae bacterium | reverse complement strand
TTGAAACTCACGCCTTTATTTTGCGTGCATTGATGGAGCTTGATCCTAAGGATTCACGTCGTCATGGCATAGTGCAATGGCTGATGTTAGATAAGAAATTGAATCACTGGAAATCAACCAGAGCAACCGCCGAGAGCATCTACGCTTTAGTACATTATCTCAAACAAGAAGGGCAGTTAGGTATCGAAGAAAAAGCACGAGTGATGATTGGATCAAGTCCAAGTAAAGGGTTTAGTAAAGAGTTCGTCTTCAAGCCAGATGAGTACGCAGGTCATAACAATCAGGTAGTTGTTGAAGGTAAGAACATCAAGCTAGACATGGCTAAAGTCACCGTCAAAAAAGAAGGCAATGGTGTCATGTTTGCTTCAGCCACTTGGCACTACTCCACTGAAAAACTACCAGAAAAAGCAGACGGTGATTTCTTTCATGTCACCAGAAAGTTCTACAAACGTATTCAAAAAAATAAACAATGGACGTTACAACCTTTGGCAGAAGGTGCGGTAATCAATATAGGTGATCAATTAGAAGTGCAGTTGTCACTGAGGACTAAGCACAACGCAGAATATGTTCATTTACGCTCTCCCAGAGGAGCTGGCTTTGAACCTGTCAGCCATACCTCCGGCTATAAATGGGACTTGGGAATAGGCTATTACGAAGAAATTCGGGATAGCGGTGCCAACTATTTTTTTGAACGATTACCGACAGGAGAGTACAGCTTTAAATACCGGTTACGGGCGACTACAGCAGGGCAGTTCCGCACGGCTCCAGCAATGGTGCAGAGTATGTATGCACCTGAGTTTACTGCCTATTCGAGTGGTAAAGTGCTAGAAGTCAAGTAAGTTTGAGGGGATCAACCGACCCTCACCTGAGTAGGTGAAGGCAGTGCTATCAGTTATCAGTTCTTACAACTATAACGATGAGCATGGGTACGTTTCCCATTAGGATGAGTATGCGTTACTGAACGTGTACAAGCCTTGCGAGGATGTGTGTGTGCATTGGCATTACTCGTTTTATTGCCTTTACAGCTATAGCGATGTTTATGAGTACGTTTTCCATTGGGATGACTATGTGTAATAGATCGAGTGCACTTGTTTTTGGCATGAGTGTGAGCATTCGCATCGTTTGATTTTCTATTATTCTTGCAGCTATAACGATGTTTGTGAGTGTTTTTACCATTGGCATGGCTATGCGTGATAGAACGAGTACATTTGTTTCTTGGGTGGGTATGTGAGTTGGCATTGCGAGTAGCATTGTTGCCCGCTCTTTTACAGCTGTAGCGGTGTACATGTGACTTGCTGCCGCTGGCATGAGTATGTGTAATGCTATTGGTGCACTGGTTTTTAGGATGAATATGTTTTCCCTTGCCGAGGTTTGAAGTGTTAGCACTTCCAGAACGGGTAATAAAACGCTTGTTTACCCAGCCTCTATTTCCTTTCCAGTGCACTTGTGCCCAAGTAGATTTTCCTTTGTAGACTTCTTTTCCAGTTACTTTGATGGCTTGGCCGGAGGAGGGGATCTTGGCAATGATTTTACTTTTCGCACCGGGATATTTACGCATATTTAATACATCACTTTGTCCGACTCCTTTAACAGAGTAGCTGCTATTGGCCAACACGCTCTGAGTAGAGAGAAAGCCCCAGACTAGAAAGAATGCAATAAGGACAGATTTAAAATAGTTTTTTGGCTTCATGGGGCTTTACCTTTGATTGTGAATGCTAGCTGAATGGGTATTTAGAGTAGTATAATTTTACAACAATTTCAAATACCTCTGGTTCAAGGGAACTGTGTAAAATAAGCTGATTCAAATATGTCTGTCGCTAATATAGGTTATGAAAAATGAAGTTCTCTAGCATCATGATGTTACTTTTTACTAGTTGTATTTTCTTGACCGTGGAGACATCAGGGGAAGACTTAACTCCCTATGATGTTGGGTCACCTCTTGCCACAGGAAAGCCATGGACTATTGATTTTAATAACCATGAAACCGGTCAATACAGCGCACATCAACTCAATACAGATTGGGCTTACCCAAAGTGGCAGATGGGGCGAAATTTAGTCTCCGTGGTTGAGGGTAGTGAAGCTTTTTCTGGAAAGTCACTTAAGCTCAAATATGCAAAAGGTATTTCAAGCTGTAGTGGTATTAAACGTTGTATCTACTGGCCTGTGGATTTAGGTGTCAAACTGGATAAGCTTTACTATGGTTTTCGTTTCAAATTAAGTGAGAACTTTGACTATATTAAAGGAGGGAAGCTACCCGGGATTGCAGGTGGGAAAGGGAATGCAGGAGGAAGAATCCCTAATGGAAAAGATGGCTGGAGCGTGCGGATGATGTGGAATGATGAAGGTCGTTTAGTACAGTATGTGTACCACCCTGATCAGCCGAGGAAATATGGTGATGCGATGTTTTGGGGAATGCAGGGAAAGCCTGTAGAGAAAGGTAAGTGGCATACGGTGCAGACCATGGTTCAACTGAATACACCGGGGCAAAAGAATGGCGTTATTGTTTCTTGGATTAATGGTAAACAAGTTTTGCGCAGAGAGGGATTACGCTTTCGAGACATTGATGGTTTGGAAATTGATCGCTTTCAGTTTGTTTCTTTTTTCGGAGGGTATGGGCCAGATTGGGCGCCACGTAAAGATGAGTTTGCTTATATCGATGATGTTAGGTTGTCCCTAACACCACCTTTTTTTAAGTCAGGTTCTGAGGCTGGTACTGATACTACAACTAACCCGTAATATTTTTCCAGATAGTCGTACTAGGCTCTACGCGATTCATAGAATAAAAATGTAATCCCGGAACACCTTGCTCTAGTAATTTAGCGCACATTTCTGATACAAAATCTGTTCCTAATTTTTCTATAGAAACTAGATCTTCACCATAACCTTCTAACCGTTTCCGCAACCAGCGTGGGATTTCGGCGCCCGTGCCATCTGAAAAACGTGCCAGTTGAATAAAATTAGTGATAGGCATAATGCCGGGAACAATAGGTATATCTAGTCCTAGCTTTTCACAACTATCAACAAAACGGTAATAGCCATCTATGTTGTAAAAATATTGAGTGATGGCAGCGTTACTTCCCGCTTTAACCTTTTTGGCAAAGTTGTTTAGATCGGCTTCAAAATTAGTCGCTTGTGGGTGCACTTCAGGGTAGGCAGCGACTTCAATATGGAAATCATCACCTGTTTCTTCACGAATAAAACTGACTAGTTCATTGGCGTATTTTAATTCACCAATATCGCGCATACCAGAAGGTAGATCACCACGTAGAGCTACGATTCGTTTAATGCCGTTTTCTTTGAAGATGGCTAAAATATCACGGATTTGTTCTTTACTAGAACCGATGCAGGATAAATGTGGAGCGGCTTCAATATCGGATTCTTGTTGAATCTCGATAACGGTTTTTAAAGTGCAATCCTGCGTTGATCCACCAGCACCATAAGTGACAGAGAAATACTCAGGGTTTAATGTGGCTAGTTCGTTACGAACTGAGCGAAGGTTTTCTGCACCCTTGTCGGTCTTGGGTGGGAAAAACTCAAAACTAAGTGGTGGTTTGTTCATGATGGTTATTCCATGTAGCTAAACAAGATTCCTTTAAAAAAAGAGATGAGGAAGCTTGTTTAGCTATTCTCTAATGAATGAGAATAGCTAGTGTGTAGCTTCCCCCTTATTAAAGGGGGATTGAGGGGGATTTAAGATAATATCTTGTTGCTCATTAAATCTCCCCCAGCCCCTCTTTAAAAAAGAGGGGAGCTAAGCAGTTACGACTAGTAACGGTAATGCTCAACCTTATAAGGTCCGTCTTTATCAACACTAATATAGTTAGCTTGGTAATCAGTAAGCACAGTAAGCTTCGCGCCTACTTTATCAAGATGTAAACGAGCTACTTCTTCATCAAGTTGCTTAGGTAACATATACACTTGGTTTTCGTA
>JAZGES010000190.1:0-7340 GCA_036478935.1 Thiotrichaceae bacterium | reverse complement strand
GGAGAGAAGGCGCTGGTGCGCTCAAAAGCAGCTAATGCTTTTGATACTTGTATAAATGCTGTGCCAACATTATCCAGTGAGTTGTTTCCAAATACCGCCTTAAAGTCATTTACATAAGAACCACTTTTAATCTTACTAATGACAGAAGCTTGATCAACAGCAGGATTGCCCGTACCCATTTCTCTTGGATCCATCAGCGGCTGCATGGATTGCTCTTCTAATGACTCGGCGCGTCCATCCCAAAATTGCCCCCCTATTTTCTTGCCATTATGGAAAAACTGATTGGGTGTGTGTGCTGCGTAGGCGGCTGTAGGTGTATTCCTACCTCCGAATAGACCTTCTGCACCTTGCGAGGTTGTATTATTACTGCGTGTATCACTGAATATACCGCTAGACACATCATGACAGCCTCCACAGGATGTCCGACTTGCACCGGTTGACAAACTACTATCTCTGAATATTTTCTTGCCCAGTTGTGCTAGTGCACTTGAGTTTGGGTTAGAAATCTTGATACCTATTCTTGCTCTGACACCGATCGCTTCATTATCAACCTCGCCGTTGACTGTAACCGCAGTAACGTTATCAATCAGGTTGGTCAGGCTGGCAGAATAAGTACCGTTACCATTATCTGTCACGCCACTTAAAGTACCACTTGTAGTTGTGAGCGTAACGCTAGCTCCCCCTGTGCTGAGGTTGCTTCCATTATCATCTTTTAACTGAACCGTAATAGCGACATTGCTAGTAGTGTTCTGATTAATAAAAGTACTACTCGGCTTTATTGTGCTTCGACTCGCATTGGCGGGTGAACCTGAACCACCACCTCCGTTGTTCGAACTGGTGACCGTTATACGCAAGGTTTCTTCTACAGGAGCATTAACATTATCAGTTACACGAATGGTGATATCTGCAATTCCTGCCTCACCTGTTTGTGGAGCTATCCTTAGCGTTGCTGTGTTATTGCCATTATCCGTTAACGTCACGTAACCCGGTAATGAAAGGCTAGTGATGCTTACCATATCAGTATCCGTTACGGTGATAGTCGCTACTTTGCTTTCACCTTCTTGTAGTGTTTGATTACCAATAGTATTGAGCACGGGTGGTTGATTAGTAGGCGTGCCTCCACCTGATGCCGGTGCAAAAGCAATAACAGTGTGTGCTGTACGATTCATGCCGTTGATTGACCACTGTTGGCTATAGCTCCCTGCTGCGCCTACTTGTCTGGTACTGCCAGCTCCCTGACTACTCGGTGCGCTGGCTCCCCAATAGCTTGTTTGATTAGCATTAGCTTGTACTTGCGCCCGATCTGCTGGATGCCCTCCACCTATGATATCAACCAATAGTGCATTGGGGCTTAGCGTAGTAATAGAAGTACTGATACTTGCTGGCGAACCAATTCCATGAGTTGCTACTGCATGGGGATTCCCCTGAATCACCCCATTGATTTGTAGTGCACTGGCACTAATGTCACTACCGTCATGTGCAACGATGATATTCTGGCTACCTGAGCTGGGTAACTCTGAGTTTAAAAGAATAAATAATTGTGTACTAATGGAAAAGCTACCGGTCTCTTTAGAAGTAAGGCTATTTGGAACTGCATGCATCGCTACACCACCGTAAGTAATACTAGTAGCTTTTCCCACTTTACCTTCGGCCTCTATTGAGACCCCTACCACAACGGCACGATTGGACTCTACTGTTAGCTGATGGCTAAAGTTAACTGACCCTGAACCACTAGTTTTCTGACTACTTGCCCCTAAAGTAATCGAGCCTGAACTTGATCCTCCATTGGTAGTCACTATTACATTAAGTGTCTGCTGTACCGGTGCATTTGTGCCATCTGTTACTCGGATAGTGATCTCTGTGTTACCCGCATCACCCTCTTCAGGAGATAAATTGAGTGTAGCTGTATTATTACCATTGTCCGTAAACGTAGCGTAGTCAGGTAAATTTGAGCTACTAAAACTTAAAGAATCACCGTCTGCATCTAATGCGGTAATAGCGACTGTTTTGCTTTCACCTTCTTGAACAGCTTGATCACTCACGCCACTCAGTATCGGTGCTTGATTGCCCGTTGTATTACCAGATGCAGGAGTAAAAGCTACCACAGAAAGCGCCGCGCGATTCATGCCACTAGTACTCCATTGCTGAGTATAGCTGCCTGCTACACCTAGTTGACGGGTACTGCCGCCGCCTTGGCTACTCCGCGCAGCCGTTCCCCAATAGCGAGTCTGACTAGCACCAACTTGTAACTGTGCCTGATTGGTAGGATGTCCACCGGCTATCACATCTAACAATAACGTGTTTACAGTCAATGTTGTGATGCTTGCACTGATGCTAGAGGGAGAGTTAATGGCTTGAGTTGCTACTGCGTCTGGATTACTTTGATTCACCCCGTTTAGCTGAAGCGCTCCCGCACTGATGTCACTGCCATCATGACTGACCTGTATGCTATTACTTCCTGATGCCGGCAACTCAGCATCTGTAAGATAAAATAGCTCTGAGCTGATAGAAAAATTTCCAGGCTGGATAGAGGCTAGGCTATTGGGAATGGCATGCATAGCTACACCACCATAGGTAATGCTGGTTGCACGACCTATATGACCTTCAGCTTCTATTGAAACACCCACCACGACCATACGATTAATATTCGTGCTCAAACTATGGTTAAAACTCATAGAACTTGCACTAGTGGACTGCTGACTACTTGAGCCTAGAGTAATTGAGCCAGAGCTTGACCCTCCATCAGTTGTAACGGTTAACGTCAATGTTTGTTCAATGGCTGAATTAACATTATCGGTCACTCGAATGGTAATATCTGAGCTACCTGCATCACCGACTTGAGGGGTTAATCTTAATGTAGCGGTGTTGTTATTATTGTCCGTGAGATTTGCATAACTAGGTAAACCGATACTGCTAAAGCTTAAGCTATCATTATCAGCATCCGTTGCTGTTAGAGTGACAACCTTTGTAGCGCCTTCTTGCACACTCTGATTACCGATTGCATTTAAGACCGGAGTCTGATTGCCTGATGTACCATTGGATACAGGCGCAAAAGCTAACACAGAATGTGCGACTCGATTCATGCCACTAGCAGCCCATTGCATGGTATAGCTTCCTGTTACACCAACCTGTTGAGTACTACCTGCACCTTGGCTACTGGGCGCACTAACTCCCCAATAAGTGCTTTGACTAGCATTGACTTGAAACTGCCCCCGATCACTGGAATGACCTCCTCCTACCATATCAATCAGCAAGTTATTCGTACTAGACGTATTAATACTTGTACTGGTATTGGAGGGAGAGTTAGCTGCACTAGTGGCAGCTTGTGGACTACTTTGAACCACACCATTGACTTGTAGCGCGCCCGCACTGATGTCACTACCATCATGTGTAATCTGAATATTCTGATTTCCTGATGTGGGTAGCTCGCCATCATCAAGGTAGAAAAATTCGGTACTGATAGAAAAGTTACCTGGTTTTATAGAGGCGAAGCTATTCGGCACCTCATGCATCGTCACACCCCCATAGGTGATATTAGTAGCCCTCCCTACTTTGCCTTCTGCTTCTATTGAGATACCCACCACGACCACTCTATTAGTTGCCGTTGTCAGGTTATGATTAAAGCTGGCAGTAGTACCACCACTAGATTGTTGACTAGTATTACCCATTGTAATTTCAGCATATGAAAGCTGAGTTAGTACAATCAATGAAATTGCGATAAGAATTTTGGTTAGCTTGGCTAAAAACATCTTGGACACCTAGTTATCAATATAAAACTAACCCAAAAGCTTAGTTCCATATCCCTATTTATGAATAATAACCATAGTGCAGATTAATAAGGTCATCAATTCCATTAGATGACACATGTCACATTCTCTAGATAACTGGTTTTGTTGTGGGTCATAAGAGGTATGGGGTTGGGTCATAAGTAGTAGCTTATGAAAACTTATAACCATAGGTTTCCCTGAGAAGGCTGGCTAAGAGATTCTCTAAGAACTAAAATCTACTGTTAATTTTCTATCAGAAATCTGACAAATTCTAACTGACAGGAATTTTGACCAGAATTATTAATGCTCAAGTATATTCGAGTAGGATGAAGCCTAATGCTAGTTCACAGATGAACTCTGATATTCACTAGAACGACGAGCTACTTATTCAGAGTATTCCAAGAGTCATGTAAATACTTGAAACAAATAGAGCTGCTACCCATGATTAGTTCTATTCATTAAGCTCTTCACTGTTTTCATTACAATTACTAAATATAAAAACACCGAGTGGTTTTTTATATAATATAAATCGTACGCTAGCTTTTCACGGGTCAACTCTACGTCAGCAGTGTGATGAGGTGCTGACTCTTGCATGACCTGAGCCCAGCCTGAAAGCCCTGGCTTAACTAAATGCCGAATCTGATAGTGCTCAATCTTATCTTCATATTTTTCAACTAAACTGGGAATTTCAGGTCGTGGTCCAATAAAAGACATATCGCCTTTGATGACTGACATTACTTGAGGTAATTCATCAAGTCCTGTCTTCCGCATAAATGCGCCAATTTTTGTGACTACCTTTTCATGGCCGACAAGTTGCTTATCGCCTTCTTTAGGATCAGGCGACATAGATCTAAATTTTCTTATGGTGAACACTTTCCCTGCTTGACCTACACGCGGCATTTCAAAGAAAACTTCTCCACCATCCTTTTTTACCAAGAACGCTAAAATGGGAAATGATAAAATGTAAATGACCAAAACAGGAATGGCTAAAATCAGATCAAAGAAACGTTTTACCAAAGAAACTAAATAACCTTCTTGGCTTCGGATGTTCGTGATGAACCAAAGCTCATTAATTCGATCCATATCGATTTTTTCAGAAAGCTCTTCCTTAATAGTAACCAAGTTCAGAATATTTATATTTCGGAAAATTAATTTATATAAAACATCAAGTTTAGGATATCGATCAATATCGACGATAACAGCACCAATATCGTTACGCTCAAGTATTTCATCTATTACGCTATCATCTGTTGATGTGGGTACTTTCTCTACGATATGCATATCCCAGAGGTTAGAACGACTAAAATTTTCTTCAATATCTGCATCGCCACCAATGAGTAAGGCTTTGACAGGCTTGACATTGAATGTACGCGCACGAAGTATCTTCCACGTATAAATAAAGACAAACAAAAGAGCTGAGAATAGTATTAGAATGATACCCGGCATGATCATTCTATCGCCTAGTAAAATGTTACCTAGATAGAAATAAACGAAAATCAATATGGTGGCTATTGCATGCCCTCGTAGCAATAAGTCAAATACTCTTTTCGGGCTAGGTACAAATTTTCTATCTAGTATTCCTGATATATACAGTATTACTTCATAGATAACAAAGGCAGGCAGAAAGGAGATAAACTGATGTTCAACTGATATCCAATGATCACTTCTAACAACTAGGATAATAGATAGCGCAGCATAAAAGAGCAGGAAATCTCCAATAAGAAATAAAAAAACATATTTATTGAATTTATGATTCATCGAATTTCACTCCCCAGTGATTTTCATCTCTAAGGCAAGAGACTGGTAAAGTAAAAAATATATTCATATTATTCCATCCCTTGTTAAAGACTGATAAAAACTACAGAAACCACTCAACTCTGCTTATTATTTACTACTGAATCTAGCAAAATAATGTTGGGTAAATCCCATTCATGAAGAGTAATACATGATATTTATGTGGAACTCAAGTGATTGCCTACCGGATCGTTAATGTGATCAAGCCATTATTAGCTTTAGGCCAATCCGAATCTAGTATTCATTATCAACCTATGATTAAGCCGCTACTTGGGTCTGTGCCGTCTCAAGCTTCTCTAATGGCAAAGGTCTTCCACAATAATAGCCCTGAGCATAATTCACACCCAGTCTCTGTAATAACTTAGCCGTATGTTCATCTTCAACAAATTCTGCAATGGTCTTAAGGTTCATCACTTTCGACATATGGTTTAACGAATGAATCATAGCCGCATCAATCTGATTAGTTTCAATATTGCGCACAAATACACCATCTATTTTTAAGTAATGAATGGGTAAATCACGAATATAATTCAAGGCCGATAAACCACTACCGAAATCATCTAGTGAATTACTACAGCCAAGAGTTGCAAGCTTGGTTAATAACTTCCGAGCCTGAGTAAAATTACTAATAACATCCGTTTCTGACACTTCGAAACATAATGAACTTGCTGTTAAATCAAATTTCTCTAGCTGCTCACTCACGAAATTTGCAAAATGCTCGTCTAGCAATGAAGCCGCGGAAAGATTAATGGTAAATTCTCGTACAGATTGTGAATTAGAGTTTTTGTTCAAGTTAGACAACCTCTCCATTGTTCTACGTACAACCCACCGATCAATAGAGCGACTCAAACCATAACGCTCAGCCGCAGAGAAAAAGCTTCCTGGGCGTAACACTCTTCCTTTGTAAGGTAAACGAATATAGACCTCGTAGCGTTTCTTTCCATCTTTATCAGCACCACCTAATGGAATGATGGGCTGAACAAATAATTTAAATTTATCATTATCTAAAGCATCACGGATAATCACTTGCCAATTATCACCACCCATATGATCTGATGAATCAGGCGTATGACTGGGCTTATGGATATAGAGCTGGTTACGCCCTTTCTTCTTGGCCGTATAACACGCATCATCGGCTATTTTGCAAAGGTCATGTAAGCCTGCCACAGTAACTCCGGCATCAAACTCTACCGCACCCATACTTACGCCCACTACAAAGCTTTTATCACCCCAACTAAAACGCAAAGATGAAACACTGTTAATCATGTTTTCACAACGTAACTTAGCTTTATCAATCGGGCAATCTGGGAAGATAACAACAAATTCATCACCACCATTACGTGCTAAAAAGTCACTCGCTCTTGTGTGTTTAGTGAAAATATCGGCAAGTTGTTTTAACAACTCATCACCCGCGGCATGTCCTGCACTATCATTAACCGGCTTAAAGTTATCAAGATCCATATAACAAATTACATTTTTGCTACCAGGTCTTACTGTCTCAGGTAATTGCTCAATGAACTTATCAAAGCCCATACGATTCACCAGACCGGTTAAATGATCTTTTTCAGCTTTGCCTACTAACTTATCCATTAGATCTTTTTGAATTGACTGATCCTTTCCTATCAACGCTACGCTTACTATCTTATTTTTCGAATTAAGGATAGGGGATGTACTGATATAAAATGAATGCTCTTCTCCATTTCGTTGAGAAAGCACTTCACTATAGTTAAGACCAAAATCACTAATACTAAATTGCTTTTTCACCATCGTTAAAACAGC
>JAZGES010000189.1:0-2963 GCA_036478935.1 Thiotrichaceae bacterium | reverse complement strand
CTGAAGCACTGGAAACAATCCAGGACATCGGGCCAATAGTTGCCCAACACATCGTTCACTTCTTCGAACAATCACATAATCGCGACGTTATAAAAAAACTCATCAATGCCGGTATTCACTGGCCAACGATTGAAATTGCCACAGAGCAACCGCTGGCCGGCAACACCTATGTCCTCACCGGCACACTCACTAAAATGAGCCGCGACGAAGCCAAAGCAATGTTAATAGCACTAGGCGCAAAAGTCGCAGGGAGCGTCTCAAAAAATACCACAGCGGTATTTGCCGGTGAAAAAGCTGGATCCAAACTGACCAAAGCAGAAAGCCTGAACGTCCCGGTTAAAACCGAAGCAGACCTGATCAAAATAATTCAATTGAACTGATCCCATAAATGACTGCCCAGTTCGCTATCGAAGCCGTGTTGTCAGTACCAGACTAATCTACGCTTCATAACTTTTCCAACGGACTGCACACGGTCTGTAAGCCAGCTTGCGTAACATGCGTATATATTTGCGTGGTACGAACATCGCTGTGCCCCAGTAATTCACGGTACAGAAATATCAGAGCGTGCAAAGCCTGATTCTGTGATGCAGCTGCAAGAGCATGGTGATTAGCCAGATCCGACAGGAAACTGTTGATCTCGTTGAGACCCATCTCCCTGGGGTGGCGCTTGTCGTGAAACATAATATAGCGGCGTATCCAGTCGCAATAAGCGCGCTCAGTATGGATACTGTAATGCAATGTGCGGATACGATCCCGTACCTGCTGGAGTAATTTTGGCTTCCTTGCCATGGGGTAATCCTCTCATTGGATATCAGTGTACTTTTCAGGGTAGTATTGAAACAAATCAGAGAGATGGAGTCACGGATGTCAGCTTATAAACCAGATCTGGGGCAGAACTCCACCCCATTATCATCCTATAACTAACTGTTAGCTAAAAGAGACCACTAAGAGGTGAGCAAAGCAAAGACTTCAGTTTCAGTTGGTGGGTTGTTTTAACTACCATCACACCACGACAGAACAATTCCTAACCTGGGAGGGAGCTTTGAAAATACCAGAAGGAAGATTCGTAGCGATATATGGTAGTCATGGTACGTCTTGGCGGGAAGGCGTAATGCGCACTCTTGAACAGAAGGGCATTCTCAGTTATGACCCCACCGACTTGGAGTGGGCGGCTATCAACGACGAGAACGGTGACGCAGAACAAGCGAAGATCGACAAACTTGTCGCGAAGCAGCACGAAGCTCTCAACAGTGCGAGCTGCGTTATTCATTACTTATTTGCCCATATAGACGGAAAGCCAAAGGAATTCCACGCGGCTCGAGCCGAGCTTGCTTATCTTTCCGGCGCAGGAATTAAAACATTTTTTCATATCGGACCTGACGTAGTTGGACGAAATTACTTGTGGGGAGTTATGCGGCTATATGATCACATGCAACGCTGTAACTCGATCGACGAGGTGACCGATGCTGCTATCACATGGATGCAAAAGAGCGAGTCGATCTACAGCTAACAATCGCATGCACACGAACCACAAAATGCGCCGCTATGCTCTGCTTTTCGTGGTCGGTGATGCTTGGCGTTATATGCATATGCGAAACTCTACATTCTTGGGGATGACATAATCGAAACCTACAATAGAGTCCTCATCAATATGGGCAATATACCCATGACCGAATATGAGACAAAAAACGGAAGTAAAGGTGCAGCTAGAGATGGCTCTTTTATACCGTATATTGTAGAAGAAATAATATCACGCTCAGCATATCAGGTTGTATTTGATTATAAACCAGATAACTTTATAAGCTTGGTGCCATCAGCTCTTAAAGAACGAGTTGACTGGGTAGACACCAAAGCCAGTAGTCGTAAAGCCCACAATTATCTTCATCCTCTTTTCGAAGAATTATCTGTCACTTATGAAGGATTTGGGTATGGATCTAAAAAAGAGAATCCTGATTCAGAAGATCATGAAAATATACATATGCTCATGAATATCGTTGCAAACCTAGAAAAACTATTCTTATCTATTGAGGAGAGTCTTCAGGTAGATGTTGATTTAATGAGCTTAAATAAATCTCTAGAACAAGCAAGAACAATAATCAGAAGCTCCGAAGGTAGAGCGCGAGTTTCTATCTTACAAGGACTTATGAATTCTTATCATACTGTTGAAGCACCATGCTTAATAGCTGTACCTACAGCATCTGAAATAATTGTTGAGCATTTCCAACGATTAGTTAATGATGCTCATTATCTAGAACTTAGTAATAATGCTAACCAATTAGGGTTTGCTGAGAAGTCAAAACACGCAATCGAAATCATGAGAAGGAAAGCTAGCGATTTATTAAAAAATAAATATTTCAAAAAAGGCTTCAATCAAAGCGCAAAAGCCATTTCGCTTGCTACGCAAGTCCATATCCCAGAAACTGAAGTTGCAGAACCACTATTATCAAAAGGTTACTTGCCACCAATAATTTCATTATATGAGCCACTTTCAAAAGCGAAAAAACTTTGGGAGAAACACTCTCCTCGATTCATACATCCTAATTCTGAGTTTTACAAAAAACTTGAGGAATAACTAAACAATGGACATAAAAACATATAACAAGCGACTGTGATTAAAATCAACCCTGCAAACTATTCTTTATTACGCCATATTCCACACCTTATCATCCCGCACCATGGCGTTGAGTATCGTGATCATTTTTCGCATGCAGGTAGTTAATGCAACCTTTTTGTGTTTACCCTGTGCTACGAGTTTTTGATAAAACTTTTTCATTACCGGGTTGTGCTGAATGGCACATAACATCGCCATGTAAAGGACGGTACGAATAGGGGCTCTTCCTCCCTTTATTCGACGTCGGCCTTTCATGTAGCCGCTATCACGATTATACGGAGCAAGGCCAGTAAGTGCTGCGATCTGTCGATGTGATAACTTTCCGAGTTCAGGCAGTTCGCCGAGCAAGGTA
>JAZGES010000188.1:0-4727 GCA_036478935.1 Thiotrichaceae bacterium | reverse complement strand
GCTTTTATGCTGAGCCCCGGCTTGTCGCTCATGGTGGGTGCGTTGTAATTGAGCTGAGTGGCGCGTTCTGCAAAGCAAGTTAGTACGTCGATTTCTGCTAGGTACTGAGCTGTTTGCCGTAATGATGAGGCTTCTTCAGCTAGTTCTAATAATAGTGTTTCGTAAAGATACTTTTCTCTTGCCAGCGAGCGTTCTTTGGATGATAGGACTTTGTCTTCGAACTTTTTTAGCTCTGGGATGATAAAGCGCTCTACTGCTTTTAAGGTTTGTCTTCGAATGTAATCAGCCGGTACGTTATCCGATTGGCTGCGAGGAACTTCAATGTAATAACCGTGTACTCGGTTGTAGGCTACTTTTAGATTTTGAATGCCGCTACGTTCTTTTTCCCTGATCTCTAATTCTAGCAAGTAGGATTCTGAGTTAGCTCTGAGTGCTCTTAATTCGTCTAGTTCCGTGTCATAGCCTTGGGCAATCACACCGCCATCTCTTATCAACACGGGGGGATTTTCGATAATGGATCTATTGAGTAGGTCAAGTAAATCATTATGTGGACTAAGCGTTTGGGTTATCTGTTCAATATGTGGATTAGATATAGTGTTTAGTAATGCTTTAATGATAGGAATTGCAGTTAACGAATAGTTAAGCGTTGATAAATCTCTTGGGCGTGCTGAGCCAATTGCAATACGTGAGCTTATGCGTTCAATATCGCCGATGGCTCGTAGTTCTGTTTGCAGGTCTTGATAACGGTATTGGTCAATTAAGCTACCTGTTGCTTGATGGCGATTGCGGAGTACTGTCTGGTCACGTAATGGTTTGTTGAGCCAACGCCTGAGCATACGTCCACCCATGCTGGTAACGGTGCTATCAAGAACCGAGACTAAGGTGTTTTTATGTTCGCCTAATAAGCTATGCTCCAGTTCTAAATTACGACGTGTAGCTGCATCTAGAATAATACCTTCTTCACTACGCTCAACTTGTAGGCTATTAATATGGGGCAGGGCGGTGCGTTGGGTTTCATTGACATAGCCGATGAGTACACCAGCTGCAATGGTTGCTAGTGGCATGTCATCACAACCAAAACCACTTAAATCTTTAGTTTTAAGTTGCTTGAGTAAGAGTCGGTTAGCTGTGTCTAAATCAAAGTGCCAAGGTGCTCTTAGTGTTAATGTGTGATGGTCTGCAAGGTTAGGTTTTTTGTCTTCTTCGTAAAGGATCTCGGAGGGCTGTAGACGTTCTATTTCATTCGCAAGTTCGGTTATATCCGCGATGTTCTGGATAATAAAACGACCACTTGAAAGGTCAATGCTAGCAAGTGCATAGTGTTGGTCTTGCTGTGCTATTGCTGTGAGTAGATTGTCTTGGCGTTCTGATAGTAGAAAATCATCGGTGACGGTGCCGGGAGTCAGTATGCGTGCAATTTGACGTTCGACAGGGCCTTTGCTGGTAGCAGGGTCGCCTACCTGTTCACAGATAACAACCGCTTCACCTAGTTTCAATAGGCGTGATAAGTATTGCTCAGATGCATGATGTGGTACGCCTGCCATCGGTATCGGCTCACCACTGGCTTTTCCTCTAGCAGTGAGGGTGATATCTAACAGTTTTGCCGCACGTTTTGCGTCGTCAAAGAAGAGTTCATAAAAATCACCCATGCGATAGAACATGAGAGTATCTGGGTATTCGGCTTTGATGCGTAAATATTGCTGCATCATAGGTGTGTGAGTAGGCGTGTGGGTGGTGTTGCTATTTTTAGGCATGAAGCAGAATGTAGCAGATCGTAAAGCTGATTTACATCTTATATTTTATGCAACACTCTGCATGGATGTTATACATAGTGTTGTTTAGTGTGCACGTAAGCTATGCAGGTAAACGAAGACGAACTCTTGCGCCCACTTGAGGGGAAATGAGGAGTTCGATACTTCCGCCAGCTGCTTCTACAATCTCTGTACAAACGGCTAAACCAATGCCTTGCCCTTCGGTTTGGCTGTCTGCACGAATACCGCGCTTGAGTAGTTTGGAGGGATTGTTATCCGGGAACCCCATGCCATCATCGTCAATATTGATAATGACATGGCTGCCATCGGGCTGAACATTGACTTCCACTAGGTTTTCACAAAAACGACAGGCATTATTTAGCAAATTGCCAAAAAGTTCTAATAGGTCATCATCATCCATACGAACCCTAATATCATTTTCTACCTTAATGACAATATCGAAGGTTTTATCATGGTAAACCTTGACTAGAGATTCTTTTAACCGGACAAGGACAGGTCTTATAGCTGTGGGGCTAATCATTGCATGGTGATTTGTCACCACAGCTCGTCTTAATTGGTAAGATACAATGCCCTTCATATTTTCTAGCTGAGTAGAGATGCCTTCTATTGATGGGTGTTTTTCTGAGTTGTTTGTATCTTTGTCAATATAGCCTTGAATGGCCGCTAGCGGTGTTTTTAAGCTGTGGGCTAAATCATCTAATGCATCACGGTAGCGTCGCTTTTGTCCTACTTCGTATTGAACCAATGCATTGATGGTGCCTTTAATAGGGACAAGTTCATCAGGGTAAGGGTTAACGATAGTTTCTTGATCACCGGATTCAAGACGCTTGATTTCTTCTTCGAAATCTTTAATAGGAGCGATAACCCAGTAACTTGTCGCAAGCTGTGCTAATAGCACTAACATGGCAGAAGCACTGAATAGAATAATTAGGTGTGATTGCATTTCCTTATCGTTATTAGCCAGTTTGTCAGCGGATTTTGCAATGACGAGCTGGTATTTACCGTGAGGAGAGTGCTGGAAGCCGTAGGCATAAACGATATGTTTATTGGTAGCTATTTCTGCGTCTATATTCTCTGGTAACAGTCGTAGAATATCATTTTGGTTGGGTTCGACGGTAATGGGGTAGGTATACAGTGTGCTTTCTAAATCTATGGTAGAAAAGTCGGTATTCCCTAGGTTTACGTCGGGGTCAATGCTGTGCCAATGAATGATTTTAGTATTAACGTCTTGAATATAAGCGGTTGTATTCTCGATAGCATCGCTAAAATTGTGATCTTGAAAAAACTCATTCAGGTCGTCACGAGTTTCTGGCTCTATGGTAAATTTACCTTTTTCAAAGTTGATATAACCTAGCAGGTCAAAGCCGATGTCTTTTAGATTTTCATGTTCGTTTTGGAGCTGCTGCTTGCTCATGAACATAGACAGCAGCAGGCCGAGCATAAAAATGCTGCCCATAATGATCGCAAAGGAGCTTACGAGCTGTCGGGCACGCAGTGAATTCATGCAGCATTGATTCTCGGCAGTGTGAACCTGTAACCACGCCCACGTAAAGTTTCGATAGGCTTCAATGTAGCTTCAGGGTCTAGCTTTATGCGAAGACGTCTAATGAATACTTCAATGACGTTTGAGTCACGGTCAGAATCATCATCATACATTTTTTCAGTTAGTTCTGTTTTTGAAATAACTTTACCAGCATGAAGCATTAAGTGTTCTATCACTTTATATTCATAAGCAGTTAGAATAATTTCTTCATCATGTAAGAATACACGCTGCTCAGATGTATTTAGTTTAACCGGCCCACAGACCATTTCAGAAGCAGCCCAACGACCTGTTCTGCGTAATAATGCGCGCACACGTGCTAGTAGTTCTTCTGAGTAAAAAGGTTTTTCTACATAGTCATCTGCACCTGCTTCCAGGCCTTCAACTTTATTTTGCCAACGGCTACGTGCAGTAAGGATTAGAATAGGGTAGTCCAAGCCTTTAGCGCGAACATTCTTAATAATATCGATGCCGTCAATTTCGGGTAAGCCTAAGTCAATAATAGCCACATCAATGGGGTAATCTAGTGCATAGTGCAGACCCATTTTCCCATCAGCAGCTGTATCAACCACAAAGCCCGCTTTTTTTAATTCTGCTTTGACTTGTTCGCGAATATCGTTATCGTCTTCTACTATTAATATTCTCATGTGTATTTTTTACCGGCAATAATGATGGTGATGAAATGTATCTCTTTATAGATAGAGATTTATGCTTCTTCTAGCAACAATTTGTGCAACCCTAGATGCGTGATATACCTTAACAATTTTTAGGCTTGGGGTGCAAGATAAATAAGCAAACTATCCGTGTGATATGAACAAAAATTCAATGGAATGTCATTTGTTTTTTTTATGACGTAAACAAAGAACCCTTGTTGGTTGTTAGTCAACAAGGGCTTAGATACGCTTTATAAGAGCTACTGTAGATTTGCTTTTAAATCAGTTTAGCTGCGGTAGGCTTTGTCGCTTAAGTAGCTTGTTTGCTTTTGCAGCCTACGCGTATGAGAAGTAATTCGCCTCTTCTATCAATGAACTTAACATAATGACAGTCATTGCCATGAGCTTGATATTTCTTTCTAACCGATAGAATGCGTCCGTTAAACCTCTTCTTTACAGAGGTAATAACTTCAAGTTTAGATGCAGGCTTGTTTGGATCGACTTTTTGTAAAGGTATCGACCGGGTTGATTTGGATGGTGCTGCTATAGCTGCTGTAGATCCAGAAATTAGCGCAGCCAAGACGATCGTCGTCAGCGAAACTTTATTACGCAAAATGATGCTTAATGTGTTCATGGTATTCCCCAATTTATATTAGCCCACTGCTCTGTCATTTTGCTTTTCTTGTTTGTTAGGTCGAAGACTTAACATTTAGCAGTTCTTGTATAACTTTATACCATACCTACCTGAATTGAATCTTAATG
>JAZGES010000187.1:0-17621 GCA_036478935.1 Thiotrichaceae bacterium | reverse complement strand
ATACTGTATCGCGGTAAAAACGGCAGGGTTGCTCATGAGTGCATTATTGATATTCGCCCTATAAAAAAGGATTCGGGTATTAGCGAAGAGGATATTGCGAAGCGCCTAATGGATTATGGCTTCCATGCTCCTACCATGTCTTTTCCAGTAGCAGGCACATTAATGATTGAGCCTACTGAATCAGAATCTAAATATGAATTAGACCGATTCTGTGATGCAATGATCGCTATTCGTGAAGAAATTGCTAAAGTACAAGATGAGCAATGGTCATTAGAAGATAATCCTTTGGTAAATGCACCTCATACACTGATTGATATCAGCAAGGAATGGACACATCCTTATAGTATTAACGAGGCTATTTTCCCTAAAGGCGTTATAGCAACCCGAAAATACTGGCCAACCGTCAATCGCGTGGATAACGTCTACGGAGACCGCAACCTGATATGCTCTTGTCCTTCTATCGATACTTATCGAGATTGACAAAACAAGGTTACATCGAAAAATAAGCGATGTAACCTGATCGACGTGGGCTAACAATGATAAAAACTATTTGGCTAAAACTAGCCATCACCATATTATTTCTCAACTTAACAGCTTGCTCGACACTTAGTACACAGTCCGTTAAACCAGAACAAACAGACACCCCAATATCAAAACCTTCTGAAAAAGGCTGGCGTTATGCGCGTTTCAGCATTCCTCGCCCCAAAGGTACAAATCCAAACTGGGCAATGGGAGCACTCATTGCAGGAGAGGTCATTAATCCCATACTCAAAAAACATCGCAACCAAGTTGATCTGTGGCGCTTTCACCGACGCGCTGGGCAAGATAAGTACGGACATGTATTCAGCTTCATTTTTTATAGCCCAAACAGTACTGCCGCCAGCATTTATCAAGATATAAAAACCAACTCCCTGCTGCAACGTCTACAAAAAGAAAAACAAATCACACTATTAACCCCTGATGACCTTAGTAAAAATCCTAAATCTAAAATAGAAGATACCAGTGATAAAAGCTGGTCAGACGTTATCCAAAGAACATGGCCAAGTTACATTATGGGCGTTAGCCAAATGTGGCTAGATGTCATTACCGAAATTGATAGTGACCAAGATCAAAGCACCAAGCCAGAGAAGCGATATCAGAAAGTACAAGAAGTCGTCACAGAAATCTGGAAGCGAGAAGGCAAGCACGCGATGTTGCATCACTTAAACGCTATTTATGCTTATCAGCCTATCTTCATGAATTTTTAAAGTAAAACGCTCAATAAGCATTCTTCACTGACATCTATTCTGTGGGTTAAAAAAACCGATAAACGTTTACTTTTTACCTATTTGGTACTGTTTTCGAGATATCTGCATATAAACCCGGTTGATCAATAACGTATAGTCAATCACATAGAAGTTACTGCCCAATTTATTATTAGGTGTGTAACAAATATTGATACTTAGATAACTAAACCAAGTACACCGGGCCAACCAGATGAATAAAACCAAGCACTTAGTGCATATAATATCTATTGCTTTCTTTTCAGTATTCCTAGCTACTCTCACCACTAATACCTATGCAGAAATTAGCGTTGGCTCAACAAGCCAGCAATCTGGAGGCATTGACCCGATTAGCCTCAATCATAACCTGTTAGCAGGAAATAACCGTGCCGTTGTCGTTGGAGTTTCTATAGAAGCAAAGGGACTCATAGGTAGAGCTACCGACATCACTTATGGTGGAGTGGCTATGCACGCCATTCCTAATAGCTTGGCTTCTATCCAACCGGGAAATTATTCCAATAGCACAGAACTATTTTATCTTCTGGAATCAGAGCTACCAGTAGTAGGTAGTAAGACTATCCAGATCGTACACAATGGAAATGATATCAGTGCAGGAGTAGTGCAATTAAATGGTGTTAGACAAACTGGCGTAGAGGGAGTTGCGACCAATGCAGCAAGTTACCCTGCAAGTATTAGCACCAGTATTACGACGTTAACAGCCAATGCCTTATTGCTTGATGTTGTTGGCGGTGGTTCTTCAAGTGGCCAACTACAAGCATCAACCAATCAGACTAGTTTTTGGGTAAAGAGCGCACCTAGCAGCAAGGGAAGTGGCAGCCGCCGGTTACTTGGCGCAGCAGGTAATTACACTCAACAGTGGAATACAAGCAACATGAATCGCGTTGCTCATTCTGTTATTGCCTTTGCACCTATTGACGGCTCATCACCCACTAACCAAGCTCCTGTACTCAATACAATTAACAACCAAAGTGTGCAAGTCGGCTCCTCAAAAACGGTAGCTATTACTGCAACCGATGCTGATGGAGATACACTATCATTTAGCGCTTTATCTCTACCCAGTTACGTGACATTAACAGATAACGGTAACAATACAGCCTCATTGGTTCTTACACCGCAAACTGGAGATGTTGATAGCAGTATTACTGTTCAAGTTACTGATGGCACTAATGGACCAAGCTCAAGAACTCTTAGCATTACAGTGACTCCAAAAGACAGTGATGACAACAATACAGGAGCAACAGAAACCATTTCATTGGGGGCATCTGCACAACAATCCGGCGGAACGGCTCCAGTCAGCACCAGCCATCGTTTGCAGTCAGGCAATAATCGTATCGTTGTTCTTGGTGCATCTATTGAAGCTTCTGGCCATATCGGACGAGCCACTAGCGTAACTTACGGCGGCGTCATCATGCACCCTGTTGCTAACAGCTTGGCTTCCATTCAACCCGGTAGCTTTTCTATCAGTACTGAACTGTTTTATTTGCTGGATTCAGAGTTACCGGTTAGTGGCAATAAAACAGTACTGGTGACACATAACGGCGACAATATAAACGTCGGGATACTGCAACTTAATGGTATCAAGCAAAGCGAAGCAGAGGCCGTTGCTACTCATGCGACTAGTGGCTCTTCCAGTCTTATCACAAGCATTAATACGCTTACCGCCAATGCCATTCTTTTAGATGTTGCTGGAGGAGGTCATCCAGTAGGCCGAGGGTTGTTGCTGACTTCAGTTAATCAAAACAGTTTTTGGAGTGTGAGCGCATCCAGCAGCCAAGGAGGAGGAAGTACTCGCCAAGTGGCAGCAGCAGGGAATTACACCCAACAATGGAATACTATAGGCATGAACCGTACGGCTCATTCGGTTATCGCATTAGCTCCAGCGTCAGACGATAGTAGTACCCCCGTTAACCAACCCCCTGTGCTTAGCTCTATTGCTGACCAGACTGTGTTAAGTACTACTCAGGAAACCATTAACATCGCGGCAACTGATCCTAATGGTAATACCACTCTGTCATTAGCACTTAATAGCGCCCCCTCTTTTGTAACACTCGTAGATAATGGTAATGGCACAGGCGTTATTACCATTCAGCCTGTTAGTAGTGACGTGGGTACATACACTGTTAACGTTGTAGCATCAGATGGCGCTCTGCAAAATACTACAAGTTTTTCCCTCATAGTGAATAGCGACTCAACCGGTGAAACGATTGTGCAGCCTAGTACAATGACTCAACTGAATGATACCGGAATGTTACTGGGTGAAGATGGCTCAACAGGTCGTGATGTTACTAATAATGATGACACTAACGGTTTTGCGGGCTTTGACTTTACTAAAATTGATGCGCTTGGTGGCGTAGCAACAAGTGGCAACTGGTCATGTGTAAAAGACAATGTAACGGGTTTAATTTGGGAAGGGAAAACAACGGACGGCGGTTTGCATGATAAGAACGAGAAGTACACTTGGTATGACCCAAGCACAGCAGCAACAGGGTTTCCTTTAGCTACACAGTCATTAATCCATTCACAGGGAACTAACAATACGTGCATTGGCTTTGATTCCGCAAATTCATCAACTTATTGTAATACACAAGCCTATGTAAACAGAGTGAACACGGTAGGTTGGTGTGGTGCATCAGACTGGCGCTTACCAACGCGTGAAGAGCTACGTAGTTTACTTAAAATGGATGACATGATAAAAGAAGATGGTAATCCTGCTATTGACACCAACTACTTCCCAAATACGGTTTCATCTTACAAGGTAGATTGTGCTGATAAAATATATTCTGTTATTCCTGCTACTCTCAGAAATATCAACCCAACTAACTTAACGGATGATGAAGTGGCAACTATTAGTGGGTACGTGGGTGCACTTCGAGTGGATGATGCTGATTTTGGATCGCACTGTCAGACTTACAGTGCCGAAACTTATCGCCACCCAAACCAAACTCGCCCTCGCGGCATCGGTTATGCTACTTCAGATACTGGCCCAGAAGTTAGGGATGCGCTATGGACTCTATTTTTCGATGACAAAGAAATCGACCATGAAATTTCTTTTCATGAGTTAAAATATATCCGACTAGTTAGAGGAACGAAGATGCTTGATAGCTCTACACCCACTGCTCGATTTGTAGATCATCAAAATGGTACTGTGACAGATTCGTTAACAGGTTTGACGTGGAAACGCTGCCTCGAAGGCTACGAGTACAACAACAATAACTGTACCCCTGTAGACACAAAAACTTTCACATGGAATGAGGCGTTACAAAAAACTGGCCTATCTTATGCTGGATCTTCTAACTGGAGAGTACCCAACTTAAAAGAGTTAACATCCATTACAGCCTACACCACCTCATTTCCTGCAATAAATGAAAACATATTTCCCAATACACTCAGTCGCTTCACTTGGTCTTCCACTCCTCACACCTACAGCAATCAAGTATGGGCTGTTAGTTTTAGTAATGGAGGGGATCGAGTTAGTGATAAGGTAACGAGCAGACCTGTGCGGATGGTTCGGGATTAAAGAATAGGTTTCCCTCTTTAGGACTAAAGAAGGAAACTTGCTGGTACTTTAGCCAGATAACTTGGTTAAAAGGCTAATATAAGTCGCTTACGATTTTTCGCGCTCAACCGCCCGATAACCAATATCATCCCGATAATAAACCTTATCCCATGATATTGAATGCGTTAGCTCATAAGCCTTTTTCTGAGCTTCTGTCACGCTATTACCCAAGGCTACCGCGCACAGCACACGCCCTCCACTGGTGACTACATCATCACCTTGCTTTGCCGTTCCAGCATGGAAGACTTTGGCATCTTCTTGATTTGCACTTTCTAGACCAGTGATAACATCACCCTTGCCATATGATTCAGGGTAGCCCCCTGCTGCTAGCACTACACCTAGAGAAGTTCGCGCATCCCAGCTAGCTGTTACCGTATCCAGTTTTCGATCCAGTGCGGCTTCTATTAGCTCAACTAGGTCAGATTGTAAACGCATCATAATAGGTTGGGTTTCAGGGTCTCCAAACCGCACATTGTATTCTAGTACCTTTGAATTTCCCTCATTGTCAATCATCAAACCTGCATAGAGAAAACCTGTAAAGGTGTTCCCTTCTTCCGCCATGCCTTTAATGGTGGGTTCAATAATATCTTTTATGGCACGTTCTTGAATCTCTGCGGTTAATACGGGAGCTGGAGAATAGGCGCCCATACCACCTGTATTAGGGCCGTTATCCCCATTATCCCTCGCTTTATGATCTTGTGACGTTGCCATAGGCAGGATGTGCTCGCCATCTGCCATAACAATCAAACTTGCCTCCTCTCCCACCAAGAACTCTTCAATGACCACACGATGACCTGCATCACCGAAAGCATTCCCTGCCAACATGTCATTCACTGCTGCTATAGCTTCATCTTCAGTTTGTGCCAAGATAACGCCTTTGCCTGCTGCCAGACCATCAGCTTTTACAACGATAGGTGCACCTTGTTCTTTAATATAGGCAATTGCCTCTTGCGCTACTGTAAAATTCCCATAGGCAGCAGTAGAGATATTGTGCCTTGCAAAAAAGTCTTTACTGAAAGCTTTCGACCCTTCCAGTTGCGCCGCCCCAGCTGTTGGACCAAAGCAACGCAATCCTGCTGCAGTAAACTTATCAACTACACCATTCACTAAGGGAACTTCAGGGCCTACAACCGTTAGTTGTACATCATTAGACTGCGCAAAAGCTAGCAGGCTATCAATATCTTCAGCCGAGATATCCAAATTTTCTAATGCTGGTTCAATATCTGTTCCTGCATTTCCAGGAGCAACATAGACCTTCTCTGCCTTAGGAGATTGTGACAACTTCCATGCTAATGCATGTTCACGACCGCCACTGCCTATTACCAATATGTTCATATTTTTTCCTAATGATTACGGTTATTTCTGTGCGTAAAGAATCAGTGCTATCGCTAACTACAAGCCAGCTATTACCCAACTACCAGCCAACCTGTGTTTACACACGTTAAACCGGAAAGCTATTGTTTCATAAGCCCTCTTTTATGACACTTTAAATACTTAAAGCAATGTTTAAAAGAACTGGACGAGCGAATGAAATCTTTCTTAATACCCATCGCGCTAATAACGGCAAGTATGTTACTACTGAGCTGCACAGACAGCAAAGAAAACACGTTGTCCGATAGCGATAATGAGACTCAAATCATTACACGCTCAGTCGCTCAAGCTTATCAAGTCACTAATACAGAAAAAGAATGGGTTAACTGTCTGGTTGATCTTGAAAATAAGCAAAGCAAAGTTATTCTTTTGAAAAGTGGTCAGCATGTTTTATTGGCCTCTGGAAATAATTCCAAAGTTTCCGTGAAAGGTGTGCATTGGCTACATATATTTTCAGATGAAAGTAAGCAGAAGGCTTGCTACATACAAACCCAATACCTAGATCCTGTCGCTGATTATTAGTACTTCACAGCATAGGTTTTAACATCTGTCATACCTGCGGATGAGACTGTGAAAGTATTCATGTAAATACTTTGAGGACAACTAATACAAAAAGCATTCGACCGCTTCATTTAAAAAATGCCAACCCCGTGATGTTAACTTGAAATGAGTATCAGTTTCTATCAACAACTCCTTAGCTTTTGCTTTATCAGCACCCCCTCTCAAATGATCTAAAGGTAGCAATGCTCTTTGCGTAAATAGTTCTTTTTCGATGCCTTCTTTAAGACGTAAGCCATTGAGCATAAATTCAAAGCTTCTATCTTTAGAATACAATTCCGTCTCTGTTACACGTAGAGATTGAGACGACCTTTCGCCACTAAGGCTACCAAGACAGTCATCCATATATTTCTCAGGGTGTTTGGCTTTCATTGTTCTTACAATATGCTCACCGGTTGTAATCTTCCCGTGTGCACCCGCTCCAATACCGATGTAATCACCAAACTCCCAGTAGTTTCTATTGTGCATACACTGTTTTTTGGGTTGCGCATAAGCAGAAACCTCATACTGTTCATAACCCTCTTTTTCCAGCAACTCCACACCCGCATCTTGGATATCAGCAATAAGATCAGGATCTGGTAATTGCGGAGGTTGATGATGAAACAAGGTATTCGGTTCTAGCGTGAGTTGGTACCAAGAAAGGTGGGGTGGCTGGTGCTCAATGGCTAGCTGCAAGTCAGTTAATGCCTGCTCTAGTGTTTGTTTTGGCAGACCAAACATAAGATCAAGATTGAAGTTATCAAACCCTGCGGTCTTGGCTATTTTTGCAGCTTGATGTGCCTCTTCGGCATCATGAACCCGCTCCAATACTTGTAAGTGTTTTGCATCATAACTTTGAATACCAATCGACAAACGAGTAATACCTGCTTCGCGATAATCATCAAAACGTTGCTGCTCGAAGGTACCCGGATTAGCTTCTAAAGTAATCTCCATATTTGGACGCATAGGTAACAATGCATTGAGTCCCTGCATTAAGGCACGCATACCTTTTGCAGAGATCAAACTGGGCGTACCTCCACCCATAAAAACTGTGTGTAAGGGGCGCCCCCAAATACTAGGTAGCTCCTGCTCCAAATCTCTTAATAGTGCTTGAATATAACGCTCTTCCGGTAAAGCTTCAGGAACTTGGTGAGAGTTGAAGTCGCAATAAGGGCACTTATGCAGACACCACGGAAAGTGTATATAAAGACTTAATGGAACAGGTGTCATCTAAGTACTAGAACCTGTGTCAGATTCAGGGCTGACCTCTAGACTGAGCTTAACAAAATCTTCGACTCGTAAGTTTTCAGGACGCAAACTAGAGTCCACTCCAGCCCCCTCTATCTGCTCTGTTGTTAGTACATCTTTGAGTGCATTTCGTAGTGTTTTTCTACGTTTCATAAAGGCTTGATTAACTAGATGAGAAAGTACTTTAACGTCCTTGGCTATAAAGGGTTTTGTTTCCCAAGGTGTTAACCTGATCACGGCTGAATCTACTTTTGGTGGTGGCTTAAAAGCTCCCGGTGGCACAGCAAACAGGTTTTCTGTTTGGCAATGATATTGCACCATGACGGAAAGACGACCAAAGAGTTTAGTGTTGGGCACTGCCGTCATTCTATCCACCACCTCTTTTTGCAACATAAAGTGCATATCTTTCACAGATGTGGCTGATTCAAGCAGGTGGAAAATCAGAGGCGTTGAAATATTATAGGGAAGGTTTCCTACTACACGTAATGACTTATCCTCGGAGCTTACTGTAGCCGCATCAAATTTTAACGCATCAATATCATGAATGGTAATGCGAGGGTCTTGTCGGTCACGCAAGCGCTGAATAATATCTCGATCTATTTCAACCACATGGAGGTGGTCTACTTTCTCTAACAAAGGAAACGTTAACGCCCCTAAGCCCGGCCCGATTTCAACTAGTTTGTCGTCAGGTTTAGGATAAATACTGGTAACAATATTCTGAATGACCGATTGATCATGCAGGAAGTGTTGCCCGAAACGTTTTTTTGTTTGGTATTTTGGCATTAATTTAGAATTCTCTCAGCTCCATTATGGAGTACAACTCTTATCAACTTAGAAGAGAGCTGACTTCTCAGCTAAACGTGATAAGCAGGAACTCTATGATAAATCCCTGACAACCGTCATAGCGGCGGATGCCGGTATGACGGTACTGAGACAATAGTCCCCGTTCACAGAATGCGAAATATTTACTCGCGTATTTCCAACTCCACTCGACGATTTTGTGCACGACCTTCTGCCGTGGAATTATTAGCAACCGGTTTAGTTTCACCAAACCCACTAGCTGTTAGGTTACCCGAGCTAATACCCTTGCTTATCAAATATCTCATTACAGATAATGCACGCTTGCTAGATAAATCCATATTCAAAGCATTGTCGCCTGAACTATCCGTGTGTCCTGCGACACGAAGCTTTACATCAGGATGACGTTTTAGGCTCTCTACCGCCGCATCTAAAATAGGTAACGATGCAGCTGTTAATTCAGCTGAAGAGGTTTTGAAATTAACACCTTTCAATGTAATGTGCTCATCACTTGCGCAACCCACCACATTCACTGACTTATCAGAAGCGGTGCCTGGGCAAAGATCCTTTAGGTCAGAAACACCATCACTATCACCATCCGGTGCGCAACCGGTTGCAAAGTCAATCTTTGCACCTTTTGCAGTATCGGGGCATTTATCCGATGAATCTGTTACACCATCATTATCTGAATCTAGCTCACAGCCTTTTTCATCAACTTTCGCGCCTGCTGGAGTGGTTAAACATTGATCCTGCAAATCAGTTACGCCATCTTTATCTGAATCCACAGGACAGCCTTCATTGTTGACGGGAGCACCTTCTGGAGAAGACTCACACTTATCATCAGCATCCACTACGCCATCTTTATCACTATCAAGTGGACAACCTTGCTCATTAACTGCTGCACCTTCGGGTGATGTAGGGCACTTATCAAGTTTATCTGTCACACCATCTTTATCGGAATCTAATGCACAACCTTTATCATCAACTTTGATGCCTTCAGCTGTTGTTAAACACTGGTCTTGTAAATCAGGAACCCCGTCTTTATCTGAGTCAACTGGGCAACCCTCATTATCGACAGGAGCGCCTTCTGGAGAGGATGGACATTTATCATCAGCATCCACGACACCATCTTTGTCACTATCAACGGGACAACCTTCTGCATTCACTGCTGAACCTGCTGGTGACTCTGGGCATTTGTCTAGGTCATCCGCTACGCCATCTTTATCAGTATCAACCGGACATCCTTGTTCATTTACTTTTGAACCTTCGGGAGATGAAGGACATTTGTCATCAGCATCAGCTATTCCGTCCTTATCACTATCGACAGGACAACCTTCCGTGTTCACTGCTGAATCTGCTGGCGACTCTGGACATTTATCCAAAGCATCAGCTACACCATCTTTATCACTATCAACAGGACAACCTTCCGCATTCACTGCTGAACCTTCTGGCGACTCTGGACATTTATCTAGATCATCCGCTACGCCGTCTTTGTCACTATCGACAGGACAACCTTGTTCATTAACGGCTGAGCCTTCTGGCGATGCTGGGCATTTATCTAAGGCATCTGTCACACCATCCTTATCAGAATCTAGCGCACATCCCGTACTATCAACTTTAACGCCTTCGGCAGTTGTCAAACACTGGTCTTGTAAGTCAGAAATACCATCTTTATCTGAGTCAACAGGACAACCTTCAGCATTGACAGGAATTCCAGCCGGAGAGGCAGGGCACTTGTCTAAGTCATCAGCCACACCGTCTTTATCAGTATCAACCGGGCAACCTTTAGCATCGACAGTAGAACCTTTTGCAGAGTCTTTACAGGCATCTTTGCTATCAGCAATACCATCTTGATCGCTATCCAGCTCACAGCCTTTAAAGTCAACTTTGCTACCTTCAGGCGTCTCGGGACATTTGTCCGACACATTAACCACGCCATCTTTATCAACATCGCCTGTTGCAGATTGGAAGTTAGTTAATAGCTGAAGGTGGTCTGCTTTTAACTTATCAAGCGGTGCTGTATCCACTTTCTTCTCACAACCACCTAAATCAACATCTACACCGGCTGGTGTTTCCAAGCATTGGTCTTTGATATCCGCAACGCCATCTTTATCCGAATCAACCACACAACCTGTTTCATCTACAGGAATACCTGCTGCTGACGCAGGGCATCTGTCATGTTGATCAACAACACCATCTTGATCTGAGTCTAGTCCACAACCAGCAGCGTCAACGCGCACATTAGCTGGAGTATTTAGACATTTGTCTTCAATATCTGTAACGCCATCATGGTCTGAATCAATAAAACAACCAGTTTCATTAACAGGCAAACCAGCTGGAGTTGCCGGACACTGGTCTTGTTGGTCGGCTATTCCATCTTGGTCAGAATCAAGCGCGCATCCAGTAGCATCAACTCGAACACTGGCTGGCGTTGCCAGACATTTATCTTCGATATCTGCCACGCCATCATGGTCTGAATCTATTGAGCAACCTTTTTCATTGACGGGGCTTCCCTCAGGAGATCCACCACACTGATCAATATTATCTGTAATGCCATCTTTGTCTTTATCCGCTTTACAACCTTTGATATCTACAAATGTTCCAGCGACTGTATCAGGACACTGGTCAGACATGTTAACCACACCATCTTTGTCCTTATCCGCTGTAGCATCTTTCATCTCAGCAACTAACTTTTCCTGCTGGGCTTGCAATGCGGCAAATGCCATAGCTGCTTTTACTTTCTCAGCATCAGCTTCTTTCTTCGCTGCTTCAGCCATATCTTCTTTAGCAGGTTCAGTTGGTGGCTCAACTGCCAACACCACAGGCTCGGGTTGAGGCTCTGGTTGAGGAGCCAATAAAGGAACCTTAGGTACCATCGGAGCTGCTGTTACAGGAACAGGCGAAGGAGGCGGCGGCATCAATAAAAATGAAGTCATCGGCATGGGTGGGAGCGATATCATTCCCGGCATCATAGGCATTGATGGCGGAGGCGCCATTCCTTGTGCCATTGGCATAGGTGACAGTGGCATCTGTAGTGGTGGCATCATCCTTGGCCCTGGCCCCATTGGCACCCTACCTGACATTGGCATCATAGGAGGTAGCATCCCTCCTTGATTCATTGACATAGGAGGTGGCAACATCATCCCCTGATTCATCCGCATGGGTGGAAGCTTTATTCCTTGTGCCATAGGCATGGATGGCATTCCTTGGCCCATTGGCATGGAAGGCGGCAACATCATTCCTTGATTCATCGGCATGGGTGGACGACCCATTCCTTGTGCTATTGGCATCGGCGGCGGAGGCATCATTCCTAATGTCACTGGCATCGGAGGAGGAGCTATTCCTTGTCCAATTGGCATCGGCGGTGGTGGCATCATTCCAAGTGTCACAGGCATAGGTGGAGGCGTTGGCATTCCTTGACCTACTGACATAAAGGGCGTCGGCTGTGAAGGCATCATGCCAGGTTCGATGGGCGCAAAAAAAGGAGGCGCCACTCCTGCTGGCATCGAAGAGAAGGGCGGAGGCATCGGCCCAATTGGCCCCATCGGCATAAGCGGTGATGGAAAAGCAGACCCCTGCATCTGAGGAAATGAAGGTTGCGCCATAGGGAATGGAGCAAAGCCACCACCATTTTGACCATGAATACTAGGCATCGCGAAGCTAGGAGCAATAGGGAAAACAGGAAAAAAACCACCCTCATTCATTCCTGAATTCATGCCAACAGACTGCGCCCCAAAAGGCAACACTGCCCCCATATCAGTTGGGAAAAAACTGCTCGACTGGTAGTTTTCTGCCTGTGTATTTCCTACGGGGAAAACCACTAAACCACCTATAAAAAAGACCTGAACCACTTTTCTCATAATTTGTTCTCTGCATACATCCTTGTAGTAACAGAGCACTACAAGATTTTTAAATGGGTTAATAACCAAGGTGATTTGACGAAAGCTTAATCACCTAAAGTAGTATTCAACTACTCAATAGACCTCATGGCTAGCTTGTTATAAAGCTCATCCAATACCAATATCTCTTTTTGCTGCTGAGATAGTTATGGTGAATCCCGCAATAACATCTAAGAATGCCATCATGGTAATAATCATGAAATATGAATTCCCTGCCCAAGGATAGATTAGCCAAATCACTAAAAAGGCAACTAGTACGAAGGTGGATAGAATATGATCAATAATAGAGGTGGTACCTGTTCGGGTTGATTTAAAGAGCTCAACAAATAGCACAAGAATACCTAACATGACAAACAAGTCACCAAACGTTGGTTTCCATACTGACCCCGAAGGAAGTCTTAGATGAAAGAGAATTTCATTAATCCTTTCAGGGAAAAAATGAATAACATGCAAGCCCCAATAGGCCGCTAGCATAAATGCAAATAGCGGGAAAAAATTCAAAAACCTCATGGCTTATATGCATCCTTTCGTTAAACAAGAAGACAACGGAAAGTGTTGGAAACTGAGCGACACTCAAACAGCACTCTCAAATGACCAATAACCCTCTAAAATAAAAGATATATTCCAATGGTAGTGGGCATTTCAAAGGTATTAGAGTAGTCGAATTTAAAGATGAATGCCAGCACTCAAGCATTATCACAACATTCGCGTCACTTTTTTAGTGAGGAAATTATCCACTTTTCAAGTCATTTAAGCTTCACACTCAGCAAGGTGATAATTCTTCGGTACAAATTCAGCGAAGAGAGGTATTAGTTGTAGCAATTTGCTGATATCTGGGGGTTATTAGAAACCAGAAGAAATTTTAATATAGTTGAACAACAAAACGGTGAGTAGCCACTACCCACATAACTAAAAAATCATCTATATCTGAGGCTAATAATGACTTCTAATAATACTAAAACACAAAGCTGGATTTATCTCCCATTACTTTTTTGCTCAACTACCGCTATCGCAGCAGGTCAATCTGCATCATCTCCACAATTTGAAGATGAATATCGCGAAGTTAACAATGCAAACTACGATTACGTAGGTGGCAAAACTCGCGTAGGTGTCGGCATTGATACTGAATTCGACGGAACCGCAGATATTAGCCACATATTTTCAGAAACTAAAGATACTGCTACATCCGGTGATGCATGGGTTGGATTTGACTTTAGTGGGGAAGATAAAGGCATTAACGCTGGCGGTGTGAAATTAAATCACCATTGGGTAAGCCGTGATGCAGAAGGTCGCCCTCTCAGAGTAAACAAGGTTTTCGGAGCATATGACCGAAATACGCACGATGATGACAAAGTAACCGTTGGTTACGGGCAAGAAATCGACAAGGGCTTCTGGGAAGGTTATGTAGGAAAAGGCTTATCTGGAAAACGGACAGTTAGCACAGCTAATGATGGCCGCAGGATCTCTGAAAAAGGCTATGAATATAATGTGGGTGGACAAGTAGGAACTTTCTTACCAGGGTCTAATATCCGTGTTCGAGGCGGACTTGACTATGCTTGGGATAACGAGCGTGCTGCTGATGAAGGGAAACCAACACAACTTACACTTTCTGCAGGTGTTGAAAAATTCTTCCAAGGCACTCCACACAGCGTCTCACTAGATGTTGCTACCAGTCGCAAAAAGGGTGGGTATAGCAAAAAAGATACCGACACACGTGCAAACCTTAGCTACCGTTATGACTTTGGTGGTGCCGACATCTATCAAAGCGACAAACAATACAAGCGAGTTCGTGTAGAAGTACCTGGACACGCTCATTCTGCAAAAACGGTTAGAAAGGCAATCAAAACACCGTATAAGCAAGCATACAAGAAGGCTGTTAAAGTCAGAGCATGTCAGTTGGTTAAGTCAACGGTTGAGCTAGGCAGTGACACCTTCTTTAAACCTAACAGCTCTCGTCTACTACCTTCTGCGAAGAAGCGTCTTGGTCAGGTGATGGCACAAATTCGTCGCACAGGTTATAAAGGAAACATCCGAGTTACTGGCAACACTTGTGATATCGGTAGCTTACAACACAACCAAGTCCTATCTGAGAAACGTGCTAGCTCAGTTAAGCGTTACTTCGCGACTCACGGCTTCGATCGCTCTGAGCTAGTAGCAAGAGGATTAGGCGAAACCACACCCAAATATGCAAACATAAAAGGTAACCGCCATAAAAACCGTCGTGTAGATATTGAATATGTAACTGAAGATGCAAGCTGCAAAGACGGTTACAAAACCATTCAGAAGACAGCTTACAGAACTGCCTATAAAACTGAATACAAAAATGTTGTTGTACAACAAGCTGGAGTTAGCAAACCAAGCGTAACTTGGAAAACAGAAGTTGTTCAGGCAGAACCTACATGGGTTAAACGCGCTTTACACAACTCAATACGCCATGATCGCCATATCAGCACTTATCAAACAACAGCAGGAAGCCTTGTTGGTGATCAAAACAACATACCTGTACTAACTAATGATACAGCTACTACTACAGAAAATACGCCGGTCACTATTTATGTATTAAACAACGATACGGGTAATGGTTTAACTATAACTAGCATTACCCAGCCAACAAATGGCACTGCCAGTATTGTGAATGGCGCAGTTGTATTTACACCAAACCAAGGCTTTGTAGGCGCAGATACCTTTACTTACACAGTAACCGATAGTAACGGCGCACAATCACAAGCTACTGTTAATGTCACGATTACCGCAGCTACCGGAACTAATGTTGCACCTGTCGCACAAAACGACACTGCCACAACAACAAGTACTGCAACTGCTACGGGTCAGCCTGTTACGATTGATGTACTAGCTAATGACACAGATGCAGACGGCGATGCACTAAGTATTGTCAGCATTACTCAACCTGCCAATTGTATCGCAACCATAGTAGACGGGCAGATTGTAGTGACTCCTGCTGCTGGGTTCACTGGCACCGATACTTTCAGCTACACTATCTCTGACGGAAATGGTCATACAGATACAGCTAATGTCAATATCGTTGTTAATGATGCAGGCACAGGCGGAGGCGACAATGTAGCTCCTGTTACTCAAGATGACAATGCAACATCGGATGGCTCAGCTGTAACCATTGATGTTTTAAGTAATGATAGTGATGCAGATCAGGATACGCTAAGTCTAACGGGTGTTACCCAACCCTCAAACGGCACTGCAGCCATGAACAACGGACAGGTAGTGTTTACTCCAAATCAAGGTTTTGCTGGCTCCGATACCTTTGACTATTCCGTTTCAGATGGTAATGGCCATACTGCAACATCAACTGTTAACGTTATAGTAACCAATGCAGGAACTGGAAACGGCAACGTTGCTCCAGTAGCACAAAACGATTCAGCAACATCGAATGGTGCCGCTGTTAGTATCGACGTACTTAACAATGATAGCGATGCAGACGGTGACACTCTTAGTATAACTAGCATTACTCAACCAAGTTACGGTACCGCCGTCATCAAGAGTGGAGAAGTTGTATACACGCCAAGCCAAGGTTATACCGGCTCTGACTCATTTACTTATACTATCTCTGACGGCAATGGGCATACTACAACAGCCACTGTCACTCTAAATATTACTGGAAGTTCGAACAATGTTGCCCCTGTTGCCCAAGTAGATCAAATGACTACATCAGGAGGAGCCATAGCAATTGACGTACTTAGTAATGACACGGATGCAGATGGAGACACCTTAACGATCATGGATAATACTCAGCCCGGACACGGACAGGCAAGTATTGTAAATGGACAAATGCTATATACCCCTGAGTCAGGATTTACAGGATTAGATAGCTTTACTTATACCATTTCAGATGGTCAGAGCCACACAAGCAATGCTGTAGTATCTATTAATGTTGAAGGTTCTCAAAATCAAGCTCCTGATGTGAACCAAGCTCCAGATGTCAATGATGATTACCTAGGCTATTTTCAGATAAACCAAAACATCACTATTCAGCCACTAAACAACGACAGTGATCCTGACGGTGATAACTTACAAATAGTATCTGTAGGAAGCACTAACTTAGGAGCCACTAGAATTAGTGGTAATGGAACTATTATCTTCACTCCCAAAACAGACTTTTGTGGAGATATACAGTTTGATTATACGGTCACTGATGGTAATGGACACAATAAAACAGCAACCATTCATTTGACGACTGCTATTTTATAGAAGCTAGCAACTCTAGAACCATCAATTGCTTATAAAGCCACAGCTCATGCTGTGGCTTTTGCCGTTGTAAAACAAGAGAAGGTAAATATTCAAACAAAAGTCCACATACGTACTTTTAACGTATACTTACTTTCACTTTTTAAATGGGCTTACAATGACAAAACCAGACACACCCTCAAAAAAAATAAAATCTTTCAGCCTTTTAAAAAATATTGCTCTTTTTCTCATTATTTTCACCGCTATTTTAGCTTGGAAACAGCGCAATATGGCAACGGGCGAAGCGCCTTCTTTTCAAACAACATCAATCAATGGGGAGCCCGTTAGCTTAAGCTCTTACCGGGGAAAACCGTTAATGCTTCATTTTTGGGCAAGCTGGTGCCCTATTTGCAAGTTTGAGGAAGGCAGCGTATCTGACCTAAACAATGATAAAGATCTACCACTCTTAACCGTTGCTTTTCAATCAGGTAACCCTACCGATGTGAAACAATTTATGTTGCAACAAAGTATCGAAACATGGCCCGTGATCGTAGATCAAGAGGGGATATTAGCAAAGCAGTATGGTGTAAATGGAGTACCTGCTACTTTCTTTATTGATTCCTCTGGGAAGATACGCTTTAAAACAATGGGCTTAACTAGTAAATGGGGAATGAAAATTAGGCTATGGCTAACAAGTCATCTTTAAGTGACTTGCTAGCACAATAAATGCAT
>JAZGES010000186.1:0-2086 GCA_036478935.1 Thiotrichaceae bacterium | reverse complement strand
TTGTTGATGTCTGTTAACCCAGGTTTTGGTGGTCAAAGCTTCATTCCTTCATCGCTAGTCAAGCTTGCGCAGGTTCGTAAGTTAATTGATGAGTCTGGTTTTGATATTCGTCTTGAAATTGATGGCGGCGTTAAAGCTAACAATATTAAAGAAATCAAAGAAGCAGGCGCTGATACGTTTGTAGCGGGTTCTGCTATTTTTGGTGCTAAGAACGATAGTGATGATGCTATTTATAACACGGTTATTAATGACTTCCGTTCTGAATTAGCAGCAGCTAAAACTTAAGGCTAGCCATTACATGACTACTTACTCTCCTACTATGGTGCTGATCGACGTAGACGGCACTTTGGTTGATAGCGTCCCTGATTTGGCTTATTGCGTTGATGAAATGCTAATAAAGCTTGGCATGGAACCTCATGGCGAAGCGGCTGTACGCAACTGGGTTGGCAACGGTGTTGTCCGTCTTGTTGAGCGTGGTTTAACGAATAATTTGGATGGACATCCTGATCCTGAGTTATTTGAAAAGGCTATGCCTATTTTTAATGATCTGTATTCAGTTCACCATTCTGATCGCAGTACTTTGTATCCTGGTGTTAAAGAAGGCTTAGAGTTCTTGCAAGCTGCAAAGAACGTCAAGATTGGCTGTGTGACTAACAAAGCAGAAGCGTTCACTATTCCGATTCTTAAAGCATTAGGCATTCATGATGAGTTTGAAACCATCATTTGTGGCGATACACTTGAGAAAAAGAAGCCTGATCCTATGCCTTTGTTGCATGCCTGCACGCAACTTGGCGTGTTGCCAGAAAACTCTATGATGTTAGGCGATTCCAAGTCTGATGTGAAAGCGGCTCGTGCTGCTGGGTTTTCTATTATTTGCATGTCTTATGGCTATAATCACGGTGAAGATATCCGTAATTATGATCCTGATGAAGTGATTGATTCTATGACTGAATTGACTCAGCTGCTTGATATATAACTAGTCACCCATAATTGATTTTATTAGATATGAAAAACCTGTTTAGACAATACCGATGGCGGAAGTAATAAATTCCCCCTTAGGAAAAAAACTCTAATGAAATCTGCCCCGTCATACCGGCGAATGCCGGCCGGTATCCATCACTGAAGCATAGTGCAAGCTCACAGATGGATTCTGGTATTCACCAGAATGACGAGGTACTTATTCAGAGTTTCCTTAGGTTGGTAAGTCTTTCTTCATCATCAACACTCTCTAAACAGGTTCTCCAATGGACACTTCAACATTCCAATCCTATATAGATCAAGACTATAACCGCGTACCGCTAGTACGTGAAATGTACGCTGATCTAGACACTCCCCTCAGTGTTTATCTAAAACTAGCAAAAGCCCCCTATTCCTATTTATTCGAGTCTGTGCAAGGCGGTGAAAAATGGGGACAATATTCCATTATCGGCTTGCCTTGCCGCACCGTTATTCGTATTTCGGATCACACCATCACGGTGAAAGAAAACCATCAGATACAATCTGAAGAAACCGTTGATGATCCCTTGCAATGGATTGAAGATTATCAAGCAAAGATTCGTGTACCAGAAATTGAGGGGTTACCGCGTTTTATTGGCGGCTTAGTCGGCTATTTTGGTTATGAGACGATTCGTTACATCGAACCAAAACTTGCTGGCGTAACAAAGACAGATACTATTGGCACTCCTGATATCTTATTGATGCTTTCTGAAGAAGTGGTCATTTTTGATAATTTGAGCAATAAGCTCTACCTCATCGTATTAGCAGCGAGTGATGGCTATGAAAGTGCGCAAAAGCGTTTAAATTCTCTTGAACAACGTATGCATGAATCCATCGACAAATACCCTCGCGCTCATTTATCAGTTGAGATATCTGAAAAAGATTTTAAATCTGGCTTTACCGAAGAAGGCTATAAGCAAGCAGTGAAAACTGCTAAAGAGTACATTGCCGCTGGTGACGTAATGCAAGTGGTGCTATCACAACGCTTGAGCATTCCTTACGCAGCCCCCCCTATTGATTTGTACCGAGCATTGCGCAGCGTTAACCCAAGTCCCTATATGTACTATTTGGACTTGGATGAGTTTCATAT
>JAZGES010000185.1:0-6984 GCA_036478935.1 Thiotrichaceae bacterium | reverse complement strand
GGTAAGCCTACATAGCCGAGCCCAATAACGGCTATGGAAGGGTTGTCGTAACTCATTGGAATATCTCCGAATTTATTTTGGCCATAATGGAGCATATAAATGTTACTTGCCCCATAGTTTATTTTTGTGGCACAACCATAATAGGGAATCTATAGAATTTCAATGATATTCTGATAAAACTAGATTTAGGCTAAATATTTAAGTTTTATACCATATTATGATTATGCTGAAATAAGCATGCCTATTTTGGAGTCTACAGAGTGTAGCTAGAATATAATAATAGAATAAAAAAAGGCCACGGAAAACCGTGGCCAAGTCACAACGAAGGGGGATAATTCTTTAAAACACTTTAAGAGCGTGTCGGTATATAGAGTTTCTGTCCGATACGTATATTACTGCTACTGAGTTTATTGTGGTGGCTCAAAGTATTTTGGCTAACTCCATATTTTCTTGCAATAACAGAAAGAGACTCACCAGATTTAACCACATGTTGATTTCGATTTTTGGCTTTTTTTCTAGGACTGTTACTAGTTTTGTTACGAGCATAGCTTCTCATGAGCTTACCGCCCGGAGCGCGGGCTACTTGAAAGCGCTTAATGCCGTTAAACACTGCATTAGCTAGTTTATTTTGATATGCAGCCGTTTTAAGTCGGCGCTCCTCAGCTGGATTACTGATAAAAGCAGTTTCAACCAACATGGAAGGAATGTCCGGAGATTTCAATACGACAAACGCTGCACTTTCAACCTGTCTATGCAGTAGCTTGGTTACATTCCCTAGCTCTCTAAGCGTATTCTTAGCAAGCGTTAAGCTGTTATCAATGGTAGCTGCTTGAGATAAATCCATCAGCATGGTCGCTAGCGTATTGTCTTTGCCATTAAGAGTGGTATTGCCAAGTCTACTTTCATAAGTGTTCTCACTAGATGCGAGCCACCTTGCCGCTTCACTGGAAGCGCCATTTTGCGATAAAATATAAACAGATGATCCTGTTAGGTGTCTGTTTGGATTGGCATCTGCGTGGATTGAAACAAATAAATCTGCATGATTTTTGCGAGCAATCTGCATACGTTTTCGTAGTGGTACATAATAATCACCATCGCGAATTAAGACACCTTTCATGCCTCTAGTTCTGTCTATACGTGCTTTTAGTCGTTTAGCAATTTGTAAAACGATATCTTTTTCATGCGTTCCTCTTGCACCTGATGCACCAGGGTCTTTTCCACCATGTCCGGCATCAATAGCAACTATAAAGTCACCAGGACGTGGTCTAGTGGGTACTATAGTAGGTGTCTTTTTGGGTGCAGGTTTTTGCTTGAGTATCTTTTTAAGTGGCTTCTTTTGTTTGCTGACTTTCTTGGTTGCACTTTTTGTTGATGCGGTTTGGCTTGCTCCAGTATGTAAAGCAATCCGTAGTTGTTTCCCTTTCATGCTAGCTTTAGGTGTTGCTGCTTGTTTAAGATCCAGCACAATTCTTAAGTCATTTGTATTCCGTGTTGCGTGACGTAGCTTGCTAACTAGAGCTGTTTTTTTACCAGAAAGCTTAATGCCACCCGATGTTTTTTCAAGATCAATAACTACTCGGTTAGGCGCGCTAAGCGTAAAAACTTTATATTTAACGGGCTTGTCAAAGGTGAAGCTTAAGACCGTTTGCTTGTTTTTCTGTTGAGTGATTGTTGTTTGTTTAACGGTGGCATTTCTACCGGTATTGTCCTTAGAAAAAGCAGGCGCAGCATTTAGTGCTAGACCCAATAGCAGTAGGATCTGAGTAACTGGGAGTCTTAATGCCCGTGTTTTTTTATTGTTTGAAAAAAAGACCATAACTTACTTTAGTTATCAATAGTTAATGAGAAGTTCTTATAGTAAATAATATTATAGGACTTAATTCAAGTAGAATTTAGAAGTATTTTGTAACTTAATGAAACTAAAGACTAATTAGTTTTTAAAGTAGCTTCTCTTTTATTGCCTTTATAGGTGAGATAGATGGAAAGGTCTGCTTTGGGCAAAAAGCCAGCAGCTTTCTCAGGCCATTCGACTAGGCAAAGTGCGTTAGGGTGGAAATAATCGCGTCCTCCTACATACTCAAGTTCTTCTGGATCACCGAGGCGATAGAGGTCGAAGTGATAAATTTCTTTATTTTGAAGCAGGTAGGGTTCTACCAGAGTGTAGGTCGGGCTTTTTACTGAACCTTGATGTCCACAGGCGGTTAATAATCCCCGAACTAAAGTTGTTTTACCTGCTCCAAGATCACCATGCAATAAAATGACTCCACCTTTAGGGAAATCGTTTGCTAGTTTGGCACCTAGCTTTAAGGTTGCCGCTTCATTGGGAAGTAAGATTTTCATTAGGTTTTTACTTTTGGGTTAACCAGGCTGCGAATATACGGGAATAAGTCAGTTGCAAGCAATCCTCTTTCGCCCTCATTTTGGGCTGCTAAATCAGCTGCATGGGCATGGATGTAAACCCCTGCTCTTGCTGCATCGTATAAAGAAAGTTGCTGAGCTACTAATCCACTAATAACACCTGTGAGTACATCGCCCATGCCACCACTTGCCATTCCAGGATTTCCAGCGGAGCAAATAGAAAGTGAATTACCGTCATAAATGAGGGTGCCAAAACCTTTAAGAATACAGACTCCTCCATACTTTTGTTGTAAAGCACGGATTGCAGTAAACCGATCACTTTGGATTTTCTGAGTCGTTGTGTTGAGTAGTCGTGCAGCTTCACCGGGGTGAGGTGTTAAAATCCAGTGATTAGAAAACTGTGGAGTATTTGCTAACACATTTAATGCATCTGCATCTAAGACTAAAGGGTGATTGCTCGCACAAGCTGCTTTTAGTAACTGTTGAGCTAGGTTGCTAGTGCCCAATCCTGGACCAATTGCAATGACGGTTGATCTTTCGATGGCTGCTTGCAGCGAGGCGGTATTGCTAGAAAGACATGACATAATTTCTGGACGTGCTTGATTTGCTGTTTCTGTTGCCAGTGTTATTAAACCAGCACCACTGCGAGCACATGCTTCAGCAGTCATTTGAGCCGCTCCTTGCATGCCGTTAGCGCCACCGATAATGAGTGCGTGTCCACAGTCTCCTTTATGAGTAGATGGCTTGCGAGGTGGCAACAATGATTCTAATAATTCATGCTTCAGGTGTTTTGCAGTTGGAATCGTTTCTGTATGGCTTTTTGCATAAACTGCTAGCGGTATATCAAGTGAATCAAACTCTAGAATACCGGTAAAGTCTTTGGCTTTTCCAGTCAATAGGCCTTGTTTCATGCCAATATAGCTAACCGTTTTATCAGCGATGACTGCAATATCAAGAGGCATGCCGCTATCAGAATTTAGCCCAGAAGGAACATCAACTGATATAACGACTGTGGATGAAATGTTGATAGCCTCAATAGCTTGTAGATATTCGTTTTGAGGTGGACGTGATAAGCCAGTGCCAAAAATGGCGTCAACAATAACATCCGGCCTGCTATCAATAGGTTGACTGCTACCTGCGGTTTCCCAATCCTGTTTTGCTTTTAACGCGTCCCCAGAAATATTGGTGTGATCTCCAAGTGTGATGATTTCTACTTGAATGCCGTTTTGCACTGCAAGTCGAGCAATGACATAACCATCGCCTCCGTTATTTCCAGCGCCACAATAAATCTGTATCGAACGTGTATTTGGCCAACTTAGTAACAAGCTATTAAACGTCACTAAACCTGCACGTTGCATAAGTTCATAGCCGGGGATACCATGATCTTCAATTGCCATACGATCCAGTTCACGTACTTGTGCGGTAGTATATATATCTTCAGGAAGCACTTTATTATGTCTCAATCACTATTTCTCAACTTATGATGTCTCAGTCGGCAAATTCGATAGCTGATACTGACAAGCTTATCAGTAAAATCACTACATGGGCTATAGAGCTAGGCTTTCAGGGTGTGGGTTTCAGTGATGTTGATTTATCTGCGGCGGAAGAGCAGTTGATGAAATGGCTGAATAAAGACTATCACGGGGATATGGACTGGATGCAAAAGCACGGCACTAAACGTAGTCGCCCCGAAGAGCTGGTAGAAGGTACACGTAGTATTATTAGTGTACGTATGGATTACCTTCCGCCTACTTCTAGTGCTCAGCAGAGCCTTGATCCAGTGATGGTGCTGAATCATCCTGAGCTTGGCTATATCTCTCGTTACGCACTGGGGCGTGACTATCATAAGGTCATGCGCAAGCGGTTACAAAAATTAGCTACTAGAATAACTAAAGAAGTGGGTGAGTTTGGTTATCGAGTTTTTGTTGATAGTGCGCCCGTATTAGAAAAACCCATTGCCGTTAAAGCCGGTCTAGGATGGATGGGAAAGCATACCAATATTTTAAGTAAAGAAGCTGGCTCATGGTTTTTTCTAGGTGAGATATATACAGACTTACCGCTACCACAGTCATCGACAACCAGTGATCATTGTGGAGAATGTACAGCCTGTATTGATGTCTGTCCTACTAAAGCGATCATAGCGCCTTATGAGCTGGATGCTCGTCTTTGTATTTCTTATCTTACCATTGAGCACAAAGGAGCTATTCCTGTAGAGCTTCGTCCATTAATAGGGAATCGGATCTATGGTTGTGATGATTGTCAGTTAATTTGTCCGTGGAATCGGTTTGCTAAAAACTCAGAACTGGATGACTTTGCTGCTCGCCATCAGTTAGATTGTGCAACTTTAGTAGAGCTATTTGAGTGGACAGAAGAAGAGTTCATGACAAAAATGCAAGGCTCTCCTATTCGAAGAATCGGTTTTGAACGCTGGCAACGTAATATAGCCGTGGCATTAGGGAATGCTGTAACAAGCCCATCAAGTTCTGTAAAGCCAGTTATTATAGCGAGTCTTACACAGCAATTACTGCACTCAACTGAGCTAGTCAAAGAGCATATCCAGTGGTCTTTACAGACAATCCGTTCATTAACTTAGTCTCAAGAACCTGTCACCTTGTATAGCCCATAAGGGCTTGATCTAGAATAAACAGACGAAATCCTGTAGCCTCTGAAAAAAAGATATATAATTCAACCTTCATGTCCCCGCACAAATAAAGAATAACAATGAAAAAATCACTTCTTATCTTGCTCACAAGCCTCTTTTTGATAAGCAATACGCATGCAGCCGTCGGAGCGAATGATAGTGCCGATATTTATTCTGAAACAGATAAGTCAGTCTTTCAAATCAGGGTGGTGCATAAGCAAACAGGAAAAAAATCCAGTATAGGTTCTGGCTTTATCGTCATCGCCCCTAATCTACTGGCAACCAATTATCATGTGGTCAGTGGTTTCGTTAATGAGCCAGACAAATATGCACTTGAATACCTATCCAAAGACGGTAAAAAAGGTAGTGTAGAAATTTTGGATTTGGATATTACGCATGATTTAGCTGTACTTAAAGCAGATGCCGATTTAGGTCCTCCGCTAACCATTACTAGTATTCCTGAAAAAGGTGCGCGACTTTTCTCTTTGGGTAACCCTATGGACTTAGGTTTTACCATTGTTGAAGGTGTTAACAACGGCATCATGAATAATAGTGAGGAGAAAAATATACTGGTATCAGGAAGCTTAAATCCAGGAATGAGCGGAGGCCCTACTTTAAATGAAGAGGGTCAAGTGATCGGAATCAACGTGGCGACTTCTGGTAATGAAATCAGCTTTTTAGTTTCAGCTGAACATTTAGTGAAAATCCTAGATAGGTTGAAAGCACGTGATTTTAAAGCGAGCGATGATATTTACGAGCTTATTTCAGAACAGCTTGTAAAAAACTCTCAAGAGAAAATGGATAGAGTACTCAACCATGAGTGGGGTGTGACAAAAATTGGTAAATTTAATGTACCTTCAGAACTGTTTGAAACCTATCGCTGCTGGGATGCTAGCCCAAATTTCAAGAAAGAGGTGCTTTATACGCTAACCTCCTCAAGCTGTACCAATGAATATAATATATTTCTCTCTGGCTCTTTAGAAGTGGGAGGGTTGGCGTATGAGTATCACTGGTTGGAAACTGAGTCGATGTCTCCTTCACGTTTTTATCATGCCGCATATGAAAAGCTAAATGACAGTGTGCCGCCTAGTAATGCGGGTAAAGAGGATGTCACCAATTTTGCTTGTACCACACAGTTTATTGATGTGTCGGGTACTGATTTTAAGGCAACCATTTGTCGCAGGGATTATTTAAAATATTCAGGTTTAAGTGATGTGCTAACTACGGTAGCTATGGTAGGTCGTGAAAAACAAGGCTTTATCTTTAATCTAGACTTAGTAGGTACAGACTTTAATTCGGGAATGGATTTACTACAAAAAATGTTGGAGAAAATAACATGGCAACGTTAATTGTAGAGACACATGCGCGTGGAGTGAGTCAATTTCACCCCGTTGATGATAGAGCAACAATTGGTAGAGCATTGGATAATGATATTATTTTATCCGACTTATCCGTCTCTCCGCATCATTTAACTATTGAAAAAGAAGAATCGGGTTTATTTGTTGTAACTAACTTGTCTGATGAGAATGGTACGCAAATTCACAAGAAAAAGTTAAATGTAGGAGAGGGTCGTAAAGTAAGTCTACCTAAAGAGCTATGGTTGGGTAGCAGTAAGATTCGGTTATTAGCCTCAGATATGCCAGTAGAGCCTACGCGTGTTCGTGAGTGTAGTGGTTTCTTTTGTCTCTATACCAGCCCCGTTTGGGCAACGATCTTATTAGTAGCGTCTTTAGGCATGTTTCTATTCGATCAGTTTATGAGTACTTCAATGAGCAAGCCTATTGGTCATTATGTTAATGCCAGTTTTACCTCCTTGTTATATTTGTTGGGATTTTTTCTTGTAGTGGCAGGAATTAGTCGTTTGGCAACACACCGTTGGGATATTATTCCGGCGATTAGTGTCGCCTCTTTATTGTTTCTTGTTCCACAAGTTGTAGAGTATGTGGGGCACTTTGTTAGCTATTACTTCTCCTCTGACTCGTTTC
>JAZGES010000184.1:0-6603 GCA_036478935.1 Thiotrichaceae bacterium | reverse complement strand
ATACAAGCATGATGCTTTGGGTGAGCATCACGTAACATAGTGGTATTTTTATATTTTTCTACAATGCTTTGAGTCAGTGCATCTACTAATCCCTGAGTCGTTTTATCTTCATTAGGTTTTGGATATTCCTTTGCGATTTCAAGTGAGGCAGAATGAGTGGTGGAGCAGGATGTAATGAATACTAGTAAGGGTATGATAGCTATCAAACCAGCCAAATTTCGTGTGTATTGTTTACTTTTGCACAAATAACTCATAAGTACCTTGGGTTGTTATAGAAAGGATATAAAGATATTTTTAATACGATTTAATGTAGTATATTTTCAATATTTCTTCTGCTTATTCATTCCTCTATAGCATCAAGCTTTGCCTTTATAAATCGAGAGTGTGGAACATAAAGCAACTCAGCAATTTTGCGGATCATATGTTCCTCATAACGATCCACTTCATTATCTGCATAAGCTACTTTCCATAAACTTTTAATCAATGCTTCTTTCTGTGGCATTTTGTAATGCTCATTCACAACACGGGTGAAGTAGTACAGATCATTGGACTTATCGACACTTTCCTGTGCTTCTTTCAAGGTGTCTCGTGCATCCTGTTCGGTAAACTGAAAAGCACCTATTAGTAAACTAACAATTTTTTCTGCCTCCACATCATCCCAATAATGATCCGCGTGCATAATCTCAACCATTAAGACGGTGGCGGCATGTTCAATAGAAGGCGCACTCAGGGTTTCATTGGCTTCAGAAAGACCTAGCCAGCTTATTATTTTATTTTTCATGTGTGTGCGGATGCTCTAAATGTAATCAATTACTTGATCTTTATCTTGGCGAAAACAAGGAGTTTGTTCGCCCGCGCGATACCCGAAAGTGACGATTACTGCTGTTTGAAGTTCATTAGTATCCAACTTCAATAAAGTATCTACTGCTTCCCGTGAAAAACCTTCAATTGGACAAGAATCAATTCTCAATGAAGCCGCACCTGTCATCATATTAGCCAAGGCGAGGTAGCACTGTTTTGAGCTCCAGGCGAAGGTATTCATATAGGGGTCTATTTCAGTTTTAAAATAAGATTCGTATTTTTCCAAATAGAGATTGAAAGCGTCTTCTGGTAAATTTCTACGTTCAAACATTTCCTTCACATAGCCTGTACCCGGTTTAACATCCTCTACTTTTGCTAAGATAATAACGACGTGACTGCTCTCTACAACCTGTGGTTGCCCCCAACAAGCCTCTTGTAAAGAGGCTCTTTTCTCAGGTGTTTGCACGACTAAAAATTTCCATTGTTCCATGCCGAATGAAGATGGCGATATCCTGCCAAATTCAAGAATTTTGCTAAAGTCACCCTCATCAATCTTTTTATCAGAATCAAACTTTTTGCATGCATGTCGAAACTGCATGGCTTTTAGAAAATCACTCATTATTTAAATCCATATCAAAAGAACATCGTAGCCGTTCAAATCAAACAGTATAACCGTCAATATTAATATCTGCCATGCACGAACTTTAAGCTTGATTTAAGACTACTCGTCTATTTTGCAATCATTAATTAACTTAGGAATAGGCTCATGGTTGGTAAATTAGAACGTTTAATAGCATTTGCTATACTAATAGGAATAACAGTAGTAGCGCTATCCGGTTGTGGCAGTAGTGACAATAGCTCATCATTTGTAAGTACTGAAGCGATAAGTAGCACGGCTAATCCAAATTCTTTAACAGAACAGGAAAAGCAAAGCTTGTACTTCATGCGTGAAGAAGAAAAACTAGCGCGTGACGTTTACTGGAAACTCTATGATGCATGGGGCACTCAAACCTTCAACAGTATCGCCAGTAGTGAACAAACTCATATGGATTCCGTACTTAGCCTACTCAATACTTATGGCTTGGAAGATCCCGCAAAAGAGAATATAGGTGTATTCACCAATACCGAACTACAGGAGCTATATAACACCCTCATAACGCAAGGCTTGGCTAGTCAGATTAATGCGCTTTGGGTAGGAGCTCTGATTGAAGAAACGGATATTCAAGGATATCGTAGATGCCACGGCAGAAATTGATAATGCCGATATTTTAGCGGTCTACGATAACCTTTTATGTGGTTCACGCAATCATTTGCGTATCTATGTGAGCCAGATTGAAGCATCAGGGGCAACTTATGCTACCCAAATTCAAGAATTGGAACAGCAGGTCAATAGTATCTTGAGTTCATCTAGTGAGCAGTGCGGTCAGTAAAACCAGATGCTGGATACTCTTCATCAGGGGTTGCGGTTTGAAGCTATTGTCCACATCTCAAATTACCAATACTTTTCTGTCCGAAGGAACTTGAGGTGTTAGGTTTATCCAGCCAGACTATCTAATACCAGCCTTTAAAATAAAAAATTAATATCTATTTAATACTTCTTTTCTATAATCAAGAAATACATAAGAAAAAGGTCATATATGAAAGAGTCAAATAACACACAAGAAGCTTTACACTCCTATCACGTATGGGATCGATCAGTCAGGATTTTTCATTGGGTCAATGTCGTCTGTGTAATGGGGTTGATGGCCCTAGGACTGGCTATTCTCTATAACAGTAGCTTCGAGGTGAGCTCTGATGGAAAGATTCTGCTAAAAACGTTACACGTCTATTTTGGCTATGTATTTGTATTTAATTTGCTGTGGCGCATTAGCTGGTTCTTTTTTGGCAATCAGTACTCTAGCTGGAGAGAAGCACTACCGTTTGGAGGAAGATACAGAGCATCATTGAAATCCTATATTAAAGGTAGCAAACAAGATAACCCTCCACAGCATTTAGGCCACAACCCTGTTGGAAAAATGATGGTTGCCCTATTATTTATTCTACTCATTGAACAAGCCATGTCAGGGCTTATACTTGCTGGAACAGATTTGTACTTCCCTCCCTTTGGTAGTGAAGTAGCGGAGTGGGTTGCCGTACCCAGTGAAGAGGGTAGTACAGCCGTTGAACTAAAACCGGGTTCTAAAGAAAATGTAGATCCTGACGCCTATAAAGAAATGCGTGCAGTAAGAAAGCCCATTGCCACTGTACATAAATACGTTTTCTATATTTTGCTGACAGCTATTTTCTTACATATTTTAGGAGTAGTTAGAGCGGAGGTTAAAGAGAGATCTGGCTTGATCTCAGCCATGTTTACTGGAAAGAAAGTATTTTCAAAGAAGCCTGTTGACATGGATGACTAAGTTTTAGAAGAAGGTTTCAAAAGAAAGTATTAATCATGTTTCTAAGGAACATGAATTTCTATTACTTCGGAAACTCTATTTCAACACGTAATCCCCCTAATGTGGGGGACTTATCAAAACGGATTTCACCGCCGTACTGTTCTACAATTTCTTTGACTATGGATAGCCCCAAACCATGCCCAGGCATTTTTTCATCTAACCGAGAACCTCGCGCAGTCAACAAATCCTCACCCTTTTCATGGATGCCAGGACCATCATCTTCAATAGAAAAATACAAGCCAGGTTTATCAGCAACTGTTAGTTTAATACAGTAGTTAGACCACTTACAGGCGTTATCCAACAAGTTACCAAACATTTCCAGCATATCTTCGCGGTCTGCTTGATACGTCTTATGGGCAGGGGTGGAAATATCAAAATGCAGGTTCTTTTGTGCATGAACTTTTTTCATCACATTAACTAAACCCTTGATTTCATCCTCTACGGCAAAGTGTTGTCCGGGTACAGTTCCCCCAGATAACCGGGCACGTTTCAACTCTCTATTTATTGAAGTGTGAATGCTATTACTGATATCAGTAATTTCTTTAGATAATTCTGGATTAGCTTTTATTTCTGGTGAGTCAAGTAATTGGTTAAGGACTGAAAGAGGAGTTTTCAATGCGTGTGCCAAATTTCCAGTTGCATTGCGAGAACGCTCAAGACGTTTGCCCATCACCGTTAGCAAATGATTTAGTTCATTGACTAGGGGCTGTATTTCTGAGGGTACTTTTTGAGTAATCTTTTCTAGCTGACCTTTTTCTATAGACAATAATTCTTGTCGTGCTTGTTCCACAGGTTTTATTGCACGGCGAATGAGAAGCCGCTGTAACACAATCAACAAAACCATTGTAATGCCGGTAATAACAAAGTAAATCTTTCTTCGTTCGGCAATGTCTTCTTCAATATCAGTGATATCTTCAGCAATAGCGATAGTGAACACTTCGCCATTTTTTTGCATTTTTTTCACCCAGACCAGTAATGGCTCTTGGTGAAGCCCTGTTAAATGTAAAGTAGCATTCTTGTCTGAACCAATACTGGGGATCGCTAGTGATTTGCCAGCTAAGGAAGGAGAATGAAAGTAAGTATCACCCTGCTTCACCTGAAAATAGTGCCCCGAACAGGCTGCACTATAAATCGGAGAAATGGGGTCTTTACTGAGTGCTGGCGCTAGGTTTGGCTGAATTAGTAGTCGTTTGTACAAAGAATCCGAGTCATGTTGTAGACGAGTGAGTACGTGTTCCTCTGCCAAATAGCGAGGAAATTGGCTCATTAATAATATGTGAGCACCAAAGATAGCAACTAGCATTAGCCCAAGCCATAACCCAAGGCGTGATTGCAGTGAATACATGGCTCAACTCACCTCGTCTTCAAACACGTAACCCTGACCACGACGGGTTGTAATGGCATGCTTACCTACTTTTTTTCGAAGGTGATTCACGTACACTTCAATCACGTTACTGTCTTTATCAGCATCATTCTCATACACATGTTCGGTTAAGCGTGACTTGGAAAGTATCTTGCCCGGATGTAATAAGAAATAACGCAGTAAACGAAATTCAATACCTGTTAGTTCAATATGATCACCCTCGCTATCAAGCCTTTGTTTCTCTTCATTGAGTTGGTATTTTCCCAATTGAAGTTGATGAGGAGTATTTTCAAGCGGTCGGCGAGTCAGTGCTTGTACGCGCACTAAGAGTTCTTCGATGTGAAAAGGCTTTCCAAGATAGTCATCAGCACCTGCCTTGAAACCATCTACACGCTCATACCACGCATCGCGTGCAGTCAAAATAAGAACAGGCATATTACGATTGCTTTTACGCCAAGACTGTAATACTTCAAGCCCCGGTTTTTGTGGTAAACCTAAATCAAGAACGACAACATCGTAGTCTATTTCCATACCAAGATGTTCTGCATCTATACCGTTATCTGCAAAATCAACAGCAAAGCCAGCTTGTTTCAAACTAACTTTAAGCCGTTTACGCAGCGGCTCATCATCTTCAACCAAGAGTAATCTCATTACATCACTTACTATTCTTTAAAACATTGAAAGCCTGCATATACTGATGTTAACCCTATATGCAAACTAAGAGGATTATTTTATTGCCACTTTTGACCTTTACCTTTCTGTTGACCTTGACCACCGCCTTGTCCCTTTCCGCCTTGATGGCCATTACCTTCACCACGTTCTCTTGGACTATTTACGATCATGTCTACTTCTTCCTGAGGCATTGCTTGCGCTACATACGCAACACCTTGTTTTTCGATTTGTCTTACAAAAGCACGTAAATGATTGCGAGAACCGCGCATAAGGTTTGCATACGTCTGATCTAGATCCACCTGTTGTGTTTCAGCCATGGCTTTTTGTAAGTCCAATATATCAATTTCTTCAATATATGCTCCAACCTGTAAAGCAGCCGCAGAGGAACTTTGTCCTTTCTTAACCAACTCAGCATACAATTTAGCTAAATCAGGATTGTTAAATTCACCCGTTTTATCATTACTTATCGGGTCTGCTAAATTATAGTCCATTAACAAGCTACTTAGCCTATCCATATGTCGCTGTTCAGCATCTGAAATATTGGAAAAGCTACGGATGTCCCATTTTTTGTAGAGTGTACGATAAACATCTCTCGCCAGCTTTTCTTCTTCTGCCTTAAAAATTAACGTTTTAGTTTCATCTGTCGTTAAAACAGCCGCTGCACTTAGTACCGGTAAAGAGCCTAAGATACTAACACCTAGCACTGCCAATATGGATTCTTTAAGTTTCATAATAAATACCTTTTGATTCATGAAGGAAACTCTAATTAAGTTTCCTGAAGTGAGCATTTGTGAATGCTCCAGTTATCAGCAGAATATTCCTTAAGTCTTAAATAAAACTTAAAATCACATGGTGTCGATTATCTGTATCAATTTGCCTATAGTCTGATAAACAAATTTGCAACACCCCAAACATTAAACACCCATTAACTTAATGTTTTTCATGCAAATAATTTTTATTACTGTGTCCGCCAATCGTGCATATTTTGAAATATATATAAAAATACGCCAAATTTTTTAAGTTACATTTAAGGTTAAGTTTCTATCTTGTCGTCCGTGTGATGCACCTTTTGACGCACCTTTGTAATTTATAAAAAAGACAAACTGACATAAAAATTAGCTTCACACATAACCCTAAAAATAGAGATAGCTAAGAACAAATTACTCCTCAGCACCTCAACCTCCCTCACTCCTCTCTTGCTGCTTAGCGTATCCACTCTTGTGGCCTGTGGCGGTGGTGATAGCAATTTTACAAGCAGTCCTTCAACGCAGACTGATACAGAGTTAAGATCGATTATTTCAGCAAAAAATCTCACAGGTGATCCATTAT
>JAZGES010000183.1:0-13924 GCA_036478935.1 Thiotrichaceae bacterium | reverse complement strand
TCAGTACAATTTGGAATCGCAGGATGTCTGTGAGTCCATTTGTTACCAGTAGCTCTATGAGGTTTTTTCATACCACTACAGCTATACTTGTGATGGTGAGATTTTGCACCATTTGGATGTGTGTGTGTTACTGAGTTAGTACAGTTAGGCTGTGCTGGGTGTGTGTGGCTGTTAGCATCAGCTTTTGGAGCTGGAGCATCTGCTGGAGCTGGAGCTGTTTCTGCTACAGGCTCTGCTTGTTGTTGTGAAGATCCTGCTACTTGTGATGCGCCGCCGCCATCAACTTGTTGTTGACTACAACCTGTTGTAAATAAGCCTGCTAATACAAGAGTAGCAATCGAGAGAGTAGATGTGGTGTTCATTGAGTTCATCCTCTGATTAATATAATTATTAAAAAATAGTAAGTAAATTGTTTCTGTAGTCTAGTTAAAGACACCCCGAAGGTACTGTGCAAGCCTCTGCGAAGTTCTATCACTATATGATAGGTTGTAGTTGTTAGACAACAGTTTGTCAATTTTATTGTTTATTCCAAGCAAATGCTCAGTAACAGTTGAAGCTTAAACATTTTTATACAAGATTGAAAGGCTTTATTATAAAAATACAACAGTTTAGTAGCTTGGTGACCTCTAGAATTCATCAAGCAATTGATTGTACGTGACTATTTTTTAATAAGTAAAGCCGTTTGTTGAGGATAAATTAGGGTGTTGTTTTATAGTAACAGTTGTTTATTTAACTCTCATTCCCGGGAGTGCGCCATTGTCAGGAGTGAGCAGATAAAGCTCTTTTCCCCCAGCTCCCCCAGCTAAAACCATTCCTTCCGAAAGTCCAAAGCGCATTTTTCTCGGGGCAAGGTTTGCAACCATGACGGTTAATCTGCCTTCTAGATCTGTAGGTTCAAATGCTGATTTGATGCCCGCGAAAACATTTCGTGGCTTATCATCACCAATATCTAAAGTAAGCTGGAGTAGCTTATCTGCGCCTTTCACATGTTCTGCTTTTATAATTTTTGCAATACGTAAATCCATTTTCTCAAAGTCTGAGAACTCAATCGTGGGTTTAATAGGATCAATCTGAGTATCAGAAACCGTGTTAGAGGTTTTCGTAGATATATTTTTCTGTGCCTCAGCAAGTGCTTTATTTTCATCCAGCATACTTTCAATAGCCGTTTTATCTAAACGGTTGAGAAGAGGCTTGAAAGTGTTAACTTCATGGGATAATAGGGGTTCTGCTACAGATGCCCAACTAAGGTCAGATGTGTTAAGGAAGCTCTCTGCATGTGTTGCTACCTCTGGAATCACAGGCTTTAAGTAAGTGATAATTACTTTGAATAGGTTGATACCTTGAGTGCAAATATCCTGAACTTCGCTTGTATGGGCTTCATCTTTCATTAGCACCCAAGGCTTCTTCTCATCTATATATTGATTTGCTAGATCGGCAAGAGCCATAATCGAGCGCATCGCTTGACTATAGCGCCTTGACTCATAAAGTTCGGCAATAGAGTCTGCACTTTCACTGAAATGCTGGTATAAGGCCTCATCTGGAAGGCTAGATGAGAGGGTGTTATTGAATTTTTTATTGATAAATCCGGCACAACGCGAAGCTATGTTGACGACTTTTCCGACTAAATCACTATTAACCCGTTGCATGAAATCTTCAAGGTTTAAGTCAATATCTTCTGCGGTGTTATTTAATTTTGCCGCATAGTAATAACGAAGTGGCTCAGCTGGCAGGTGTTTTATATAAACTTCAGCTTGAATGAAAGTGCCCCTTGATTTGGACATTTTTTTCCCATCAACCGTAAGAAAGCCATGGCAATGAATCCCTGTGGGCAGTCTCATGTCTCCTGCAGTTAGTAAGGCGGGCCAAAATAAGGTGTGGAAATAGGCAATATCTTTACCAATAAAGTGATGAACTTCTGCCGATGAGTCCTTTCCCCAAAAGCTATCAAAGTCGATATCTTCTTTGTCACAAAAGTTTTTAAAGCTTGCGAGATAGCCTATCGGAGCATCTAGCCATACATAGAAATATTTATCGTCAGTATCTGGAATCTTAAATCCCCAATAAGGCTCATCACGTGAAATATCCCATGACTTGAGGTCTTCTTGAAACCATTCTGAAGTTTTATTAGCTATTTCTTTTTGGATGGCTCCACTATTGAGGTAGCTTAGTAAGGTTTCTTTAAAATCATTCACTTTAAAGAAATAGTGCTCTGTCTCTCTTTTGACTGGAGCTGACCCTGTGATCACTGAAAATGCATTTTTAAGATCGGTGGTTTCATAGGTGGCACCACACGCTTCGCAGTTATCGCCATATTGATCACTAGTGCCACAACGAGGACAGTCGCCTTTAATAAAGCGATCAGGTAGAAACATGTTAGCTTCACTATCGTAAGCTTGTTCGATAGTGCGCTGTTCAATATGTCCTTTTTCTTTCGCTGCCTTGTAGATCGTTTCGGCGAAGATGCGATTCTCTTCCGAATGGGTCGAATGGTAGTTATCAAACTTAATATTAAAGGCAGCAAAGTCAGCTTGATGTCGTATAGACATGTCTTCAATTAATTCTTCGGGTGAAATGTTCTCTTGCTGAGCACGGAGCATAATTGGAGTGCCATGTGCGTCATCAGCACAGATGTAGTAGCACTCATTGTCACGCATTCGTTGGAAGCGTGCCCAGATATCAGTTTGGATATATTCTACTAAATGTCCCAAATGAATAGGGCCGTTGGCATAGGGAAGGGCGCTAGTAACAAGAATTTTTCTAGAAGTCATTGTGTGGTTTAAGTGGTTGTAGGAATAAGCCGTGAAGTATATACCGATAGCTAAAGGGCATCTCTATTAATTCATGGTTCGTTTCCCTGAGGCTAGGATCTGCCATGTTTCCGCTATCAATCTGTGTTGCTGGGATGGGTTGATTTGAGGATTTTGAGTACAAAAAAATGGCCGATTAGTAAAATCGGCCATCTTAAGCGTAAGGTGTTGTTGTAACTTATTTTATTTAGGTGCTACTGGTGTAGCTGGAACAACAAGAGCAGGAACCTGTTGCTGACCATATGCCTGAGGTGCAGTTGGGTATCCATATGGCTGTTGCATCTGAGGGTAGTTCATTGATGATCCGTTAAAGCCGAAGTTGTTGCCAAAGTTATTACCGAATCCGCCATTGTCATCATTAAAACCAAAGCTATCCATCATTTCTTCCATCCAGTACATGGGAGTCCATTGTGGCCAATCGCTCTCATCCCAATATGCGCCGTTAGGTCCCATTTTCCATTCGCCGTCATTGCCACCAAAGAAGTCAGCATTAGCTGCAGTCGTGGATAATAATAGAGCTAAAACAAGTGATAATTTTTTCATTTGATTGCCTCCTAGGCATTCTAAGTAAATTTCTGATGGATTCTATATTAATATATTAGAATATACTTATCAAGTCTTTCTTGATGTCTTTTAGGTGTTGGGTAATAATGCGGTCGTTTTTCAGGAGGCTTTGTGGTTTTACTAGTATGGTGTTCTGAAGTTTAGAGTTAAAGTTCAAGAGGCGAGTAATGTCTGTTTCCGTAATAACAATTGATGGTCCTGCTGGTTCAGGTAAAGGCACAATAGCGCATAAAGTAGCCTCCACTTTAGGTTGGAGTTTATTGGATAGTGGTGCTTTGTACCGGTTGGTGGCGTTTGACGCTATTAATAAAGGAGTGGTGCTGAATGATGATGCGGCATTGGCTGTACTTGCGAGTCAGTTAGATGTTCAATTTGTAGCAAGTGATAATGGTAAAACAGAAATTTTACTACAAGGTAATAAGGTAACGTTGGATATTCGAACTGAGGATTGTGGCTGTGCCGCATCTGAAGTAGCGGCTTGTCCTTCGGTGCGGGCTGCTTTGTTGCAGAGACAGCGTGACTTTTTGCAGTCGCCAGGATTGGTCGCTGATGGACGAGATATGGGGACAGTCGTCTTTGCTGATGCGTTTGTAAAAATTTATTTAACAGCCTCCGCGCAGGTTCGAGCAGAGCGACGCCAAAAGCAGTTGAAGGAACAAGGCGTTGATGTTAAAATTGGCGGTTTAGTTCGTGATATAGAAAGTAGAGATGCTCGGGACAGTGGTCGTAAAGACTCGCCCTTGAAGCCTGCTGCTGATGCTTTAATCATCGATACCGATCAAATGGATATCAATGCAGTGGTTAGCAAAGTACTTTCGTTAGTTGATTCACGATCAAATTTGGAAAAATAGCCAGCATTCTACTGGCAAAGCTTGGAAACGGATTTTCGAGTTACTTACAATAACCCATTGGTGAATGAATCACTGGTGCTTTTTTTAATTATAGGTTTTATACATGAGTGAAAGTTTTGCAGAGTTATTCGAAGAGAGTTTATCCTTAACGGAAATGACTCCAGGTGCTCTAATCAACTCAATCGTAGTTGATGTTAACCCCGATTTTATAACCGTAAGTGCTGGCTTAAAATCAGAAGGTATTATACCTGCTGAAGAGTTTAAAAACGCTGCTGGTGAAGTAACGGTCAAGCCGGGAGATGTTGTTGAAGTTGCTCTTGAGAGTGTTGAAGATGGATTTGGTGAAACCAAGCTATCTCGCGAAAAAGCCCGTCGTTCACGCGCATGGGAAGTACTACAAGAAGCATACGATGACGAAGCCATTATTACTGGTCTTATTACAGGTAAAGTTAAAGGTGGATTCACGGTTGAGTTGGGTGCAATTCGTGCCTTCTTACCAGGTTCATTAGTAGACGTTAGACCGGTTCGTGATACGGCTTACCTAGAAGGTAAAGAATTAGAATTTAAACTGATCAAGCTTGATCAACGCAGAAACAACGTAGTGGTATCACGACGTGCTGTAGTTGAAGAAGAGTACAGTGCAGAACGTGAAGCGCTACTTGAAAACCTTGAAGAAGGTCAATCGGTTAAAGGTATCGTTAAGAACCTTACTGACTACGGAGCCTTCATTGATTTGGGTGGCATCGACGGTCTCCTACATATCACAGATATGGCTTGGAAGCGTGTTAAGCATCCTTCTGAAGTGGTTCAAATCGGTGATGAGATCGACGTTAAAGTTCTTAAGTTTGATAAGGAGAAGAGCCGCGTTTCACTAGGTCTTAAGCAATTGGGTGAAGATCCATGGCAAGACCTTATCCGTCGCTACCCTGTTAACACTCACCTATTTGGTAAAGTTAGTAACCTTACTGATTACGGTTGTTTCGTTGAAATCGAAGATGGTGTTGAAGGTCTAGTACACGTTTCTGAAATGGATTGGACTAACAAAAATGTTAACCCCGCAAAAGTGGTTACATTAGGTCAAGAAGTTGAAGTAATGATCCTTGATATCGATGCAGAACGTCGTCGTATTTCATTAGGAATGAAGCAATGTCAAACTAACCCTTGGGATGACTTCGCTAAGACTTGTAACAAAGGCGATAAAGTTAAAGGTCAAATCAAATCAATTACTGACTTTGGCGTGTTTATTGGTCTTGATGGCGGTATTGATGGACTGGTTCACTTATCTGATATTTCATGGAACCTTCCAGGTGAAGAAGCGATCCGTGACTTTAAGAAAGGTGACGAAGTTGAAGCTATCGTTCTTGCGGTTGATCCTGAACGTGAAAGAATTTCACTGGGCATCAAGCAAATGGGTCAAGATCCATTCTCTAACTTTGTAGCAGCACATCCTAAAGGAAGCGCGGTTACGGGTACGGTAACGGAAGTAACGCCTAAAATGGCGACTATTGACCTAGGTGACGAGGTTGTCGGTATTTTGAGAGCTTCTGAGTTATCAAGAGATCGCGTTGAAGATGCCAGTACTATCCTAACTGTTGGTGATAAAGTAGAAGCTAAGTTCATGGGCGTGGATCGCAAGACACACGCTATTAACCTTTCTATTAAGTCTAAAGAGTATGATGAACATAATGACGCAGTACGTGAGTACAGTAAGTCTGATGATACTCAAGCGACCACTTCTTTAGGTGACATCTTCAAAGAGCAAATGAGTGACTAATTTGCTTGGATGATGATCATTGAGCCCGCCAAACGGCTATGCTTTTACATTGCATAGCAAGATGGCGGGCTTTTTTGTGAAATTATCTTAAATAACACTTCCTTCTCCCTGATAATCATGGGGAAGGGTTTCACATTCGCAATGAATGTGATAAGTTTGTCTAATAGGTGTTTCTAAGCCTATATATAGCGTAGTTTATTTTTCAATTGAATAGCAAACCCACGATTTTATCGTTACTTGAGCTTCATTTATATGGAGTATTATCATCAACATAATTGTAGATGATTTAGAGTAATACTAATTTCGACTTCTTGTTGCGGGAAGTGTGGCTTGACTCTGTATTGAATTAACTCAATTACTGATTTTTTTATAAAAATAGCCTATAAACTAATAACATAAGGCTATGTTTATGAGTAATACGAGAGTAGACTGTTTAATTGTTATGCACTGGGAGCGGTAGAATGACTAAATCAGAAATAATAGATTTGTTAACAAGGAAACAAAGCCATTTAAGTAGTAAGGATGTTGAATGGTCAGTAAAAATAATGTTAGAGCGAATGAGTGACTCGTTATCAGGCGGGAATAGAATTGAAGTCCGAGGATTTGGAAGTTTTAGCCTTCACTATCGTGGTGGTAGAAAGGGACGGAATCCAAAAACAGGTGAATCTGTAGTATTATCTGCAAAACATGTTCCGCATTTCAAGCCCGGCAAAGAACTTCGTGAGCGAGTGAATGAGTCAAAAAACAAATATGAAATTCAAATGTAAAAGTAATTATTAGAAATACTAGTTACTGAAACGTAAATCAGGAATATGGCTTGTTCATATTCCTGATTTTTTTTGGATAAAATATAATTCAAGTCAGAATGTTCAAATGTATTTCCTGCATGTTCCTTTGTTGAAGTGAGTTGAGGTGTAGCCCTTCAGTAAGAATTCATTTATCATGTAGCTATGCAAGAACTCCTCTTCTTACTCCTACCGCTGGCCTTTCTTTCTGGTTGGCAAACAGCAAAGAAACGCTATAAAAAAGCGCAATCCCAAAAACGTCAATTATCTGACAACCTAGTTAAAGGTATCAACTACTTATTAAGTGAGCAGCCTGATAAAGCACTTGAAGTCTTTTTATCTCATCCTGAAATAGATGAGTACACTGCAGAAACTTACTTGCTTCTCGGTAATATGTTTCGTAATCGCGGTGAAGTAGATCGGGCGTTAAGAGTGCATCAAAACCTCATAGGAAGACCGGGTCTTGGGAAAGAGCAAAAAGTAGCGGCTATGTTGGCTTATGGTGAAGATTTCTTCGCCGCTGGCATGCTTGATCGAGCAGAGGGTGTATTTCAGGAGTTGATTAAAAACAATGAAGGTGATGTGCAAGCATGTGGCACCTTGCGAAGTATCTACGAGCAACTACAAGACTGGGACAAAGCAATAGAAGTTTCATTGTGCGCTGAGAAGCATACGGGTACGGATCATAGTAGAATTATCGCGCACTATTATTGCGAGCTGGCAGAGCAAGAATTTGAGTCAGGGAATATACATCTAGTTGAAGAATATATTCAGGATGCTTTAAAGTCACATAAGCAATCAAACAGGGTGCTGGTACTGCAAGGTGATTTAGAACATCGCAAAAATAAGCCTGCCAATGCACTTAAAAAATATCAAAAAGCTATCAGTAATGATCCCAGGTTAATTGGTTTACTGGATGAACGATTGATTAAAGCAACTCAAGAAATAGGCGATATCCAGCAGTTATGTGATTTTTTACGAAAGTTACTGGCTAAAACTGAAGATGAAAAGGTTTTGGAGTACTTAGTCGAGTTAAGCCTCCGCTATGGAACGGATCGTGACATGAGCGAATTGGCCGATGTAGTAAAAGAACACACTAGCGTGAAGGCATTATTAGGTATTGTAAAGTTGTGGAAACAAGATGAGAAGAATGATGCTCCTTCATTGCAGCATGATTTATTAGAAGAAGTATTAGAAAAATATATTAAGAGCCAAACTGAATTTCAATGTCATCACTGTGGCTACAAAATGAATGATCTTCTTTGGCGGTGCCCTGCATGCCACCATTGGGATACTGTTGCATGATCCTAAGTTCCTCAGTTAACACTAAGTAGAGATATTAAACTAATGAAAAAGGTGTATGGCGTTGTTGTGTCAACATGAAAAGGAATAACTGCCCACCACAACCGCAGACTTTACCTTGTTTAACTAAGGATTTAGAATGAATAAACGTTTAATAATCGCGTTGGACTTTCCAGAAGCTGAGCAAGCTCTCCGCTTTGTGCAAAATATACCACCTGAAAGCTGTAGACTTAAAGTCGGCTTTGAGCTTTTTGTAGCAGAAGGGCCGGTCTTGGTTCACAAGCTGATTGATCTTGGCTTTGATGTTTTCCTTGATTTAAAATTTCACGATATTCCCAATACAGTAGCTTCGGCATGCAAGGTGGCGAGCAGGCTAGGTGTGTGGATGATCAATGTGCATGCTCTGGGTGGTGAGAAAATGCTAACAGAAGCTGCGAGTTCGATTCAGGCAGTTCCTACTCCTCCTATTTTGATTGCAGTTACCATTTTAACTTCAATGGATAGTAATCAACTTGCAGGAATTGGAGTAAAGGAAGCGCCCGAAAATCAGGTTATGAAGCTTGCGAAAATGGCAAAAGACTGTGGGTTGGATGGTGTGGTCTGTTCAGCACAGGAGGCTGAAAAATTAAATAACTACTTTGGTGGTGAGTTTCATTTGGTAACACCGGGAATAAGGCCTACGAATAGTGAAAAGGGTGATCAAAGCAGAGTGATGACGCCAGGCGATGCGATTAAAGCGGGAGCAAGCTACCTAGTGGTAGGGCGGCCGATTACGCAGGCGGTTGAGCCTTTGAAGGTGATTGAAAACATTAACCAAGAAATATTATTGGCCAGCTAGTGGTATTACGGTAGTAGTTTTATAAATAAGCAAAAACTATGGAATAATTAAACTCTGATATTTAATTTATTTTCCTGATATTGAGTAAGCGCTAAGCAAGCCACCTTCCCCAAGGGTATATATTGTATTCCCTTGCACAGTAGGTGCTACCGTGTAGCCATTGCTATCACCACGTACACGTCCAACAATCTTTCCTGTTTGTCTATTATACCAATGTAAATAGCCTTCACTGTCGCCAACTACCACGAGGGAGTTACCAACAATAGTAGGTGCTGTCGGTGCTCGACGAAGCAAGTCATCATTTTTCCAAACAGGATCGCCTGTCAAAGGGTTTAATTTCCAAATATGACCTTGGTTGTCGCTAACAAATAACTCTTTCTCATTGGCGTCAATCCCAGTAAAGCTGGATATCTTACGTTTCCAGCCTACTTTTCCTTTGCGCATATCAATACCAGCAATGACACCCTGATAGCTAACAGCAAATAATGCGGTGCCAATAGCTACCATTTCAGCATCAATATCAATTAAGCGTGAAAGTTCGGTTAAGCTACTTTCAAAACCAAGCTTTGCTGACCATGCTTCTTTTCCTGACTCTAACTCGTAGGCAACCACTGAGCCATTATCAAAACCGGTTATTACAAAAGGGCCTGCGATAATAGGGGTGCTGGCTCCCTCAAGTGATAGTGCTGGAGTTTGTTGAGTGCGCTGCCAGAGTAGATCGCCATTTTTTGAGGATAGTGCATGTATTTTGCCATTGAGTGTGCGAAATATGACTTTTCCGTCTTTCTCTGAAGAGATAGAGACAATAGGCTGTTGCAATAGTGTTATCCATTGTGTTTTGCCTGTTTTACTATCTAGAGCAATGGCGCTTCCGTTTTCAGTGCCTACAAAGACAGTGCTTTTTGTAGTACTTACTCCTCCAGAAATTTTCTCAGTAAGTGGTTCCTTCCATAGCAACTGGCCGGTTTTTTTATTCCATGAGCTTACATTGTACCTATCTGCGACAAGAATAGCGTTACCGACTATTTTTGGGAAGATTTCAACATGCCCAAGTTGCTTGCTATCTAGCTGTTTTTGCCATAATAATCGGGGAGTGATTTTGTTAGTGGTAGATAGTGGGCTAAGTGCTTTAATGGGTTCTTCAGAAACTTGTTGCCCCGGAGATATCTGTTGAGCGGGGGATGCCAACTGACTAGGAAGGTAGCTGCAACCACTTAATGCGCTTAGAGTAGCTAAGCCCCAGAAAGTGAGTTTGACAATATTATGCGATGATTTATGCGGTAAATAGGGGCGCACTAGGGTTATGCTCCTTCACCAAGGTTATCAAGTTTCATTTGTAAATACTTGGGCGTATTACCATCGGATAGCTGGATCGCTTGTTTGTAGGCTTTGACTGCTTCTTTAAGTTGGTTCTGGGCTAGGTGTAAGTCTCCCTTTAGCTCTTCCACTAGTGATGCATAAGCGGGGCTGAAAGTTTGATTAATGTGAGACGTAGCAGATTCAAATTGTTTGGCACTTATTTCTAGGCGAACTAGCTGTAAGTTTGCAACCTGCTTGATTAAGTCATCAGGAGTGTTATCGATAGTCCATTGAAGCTCGGTAATAGCTTGTGCTTCATCGCCATTGTTTGCAGCAGATTTTGCAGCATTTAGTGCGGCTAGAGAAGCATAAGGTGAAGAACTAGCATTGCTTTTAAGTGTTGCAAGGGTGGCAGGATCAGATTGAATTTGTTGTTTTGCAAATAAAGCCGAGGCCTCTTCAGTTTGCGCTATTTTATGTGCTTGCCATTGTTGCCATCCAAAAACACTCGCTACTGCAAGGGCTACACCCGTCAGTACAGAGGTGCCATTTTCTTTCCACCAAAGTTTCAGGTCTTCAGCTTTTTCTTGATCAGTTTTTAAGTCAGTCATTTTATTAGTCTTGTATTGTATATAGTTTTAAGAACCACTACGAAGTAGTTCCTGGGATTGTATGTGCCCAACAAGCTCGGCTTGTGGCAGAGTCAGTTGGTTTGCATCTCTATCCTGCATTGGCTTGATAGTGATGCTACTGTCTTTAACTTCATTATCACCCATAATGAGTGCATATTTCGCAGTCGATTTATTGGCGCGTTTCATTTGTGCCTTGAAGCTACCACCACCGCCGTTACATATCAAATATAAGTGAGGTAGTTGGTCGCGTAATTGTTCAGCAAGCTGCATGCCAGCAAGCTGCGCTTCATCACCTGCCATGATCATGAAAAAGTCAGGTGGCGCTATTTCGTTCGTTAGGCCCTGCGCTTCCATCAAGCCAAGAACACGCTCTATACCCATGCCAAAGCCACATGCTGATGTAGGCTTGCTACCTAATTGTTCGACTAGGCCATCATAGCGACCCCCGCCACACACGGTTCCTTGTGAGCCAAGTTCATTAGTAGTCCATTCAAAAACTGTTTTAGAGTAATAGTCCAGTCCACGAACAAGGAGTGGATTGATGGTGTAAGGGATGCTCATAGCGTCAAGCAGATTTTTTAATTGCGTGAAGTGTTTTTCAGACTCATCATCAAGGTGATCAATAATACTGGGTGCTTCGCTGATCAATATTTGTAATTCTGGATTTTTACTATCTAGAATTCGCATGGGATTGGTTGTTAATCTGCGTTTCGAGTCATCATCTAATTGTGTTTCGTGTTGTGAGAAATACTCAACTAGGATTTCTTTATAGGCTTTACGTGATTCGGCGCTGCCAATTGAATTGAGTTCAAGTGTTATATTCTTTAGCCCAAGTAGCTTCCAAAGCCGAGCAGTAAGCGCAATGAGTTCAGCATCAATATCAGGGCCCGACATGCCAAAAGTTTCAACACCTATTTGATGAAACTGCCGATAACGACCCTTTTGAGGGCGTTCGCGTCGGAACATGGGGCCGGTATACCAAAGGCGCTGTTGTTGATTGTAAAGGAGTCCGTGCTGAATGCCTGCGCGGACGCAGCCAGCAGTGCCTTCGGGTCGTAGCGTTAAGCTGCTCTCGTTACGATCAGTGAAGGTGTACATTTCCTTCTCAACAATATCAGTGACCTCACCGATTGAACGCTTGAAAAGCTCTGTTGATTCCAAAATAGGCATGCGTATTTCGGAATAACCATAATGAGTTAGCAGTTCTCTAAAGCATGCTTCGAGATGTTGCCAAGCGGGAGACTGGTGTGGGAGTATGTCGTGTACACCACGAATAGACTGAATCGTTTTCGATTTGCTCATGACTTTAGACCTTACTTGATATCCATATCAACTAGTTATTCGATGCCAAACTTGGCAACACTTCCTTTTGTAAATTGAGTGATATCCATTTCTTTGCCATTAACAAAGAGAGCCATGCCCGGGGCATTGCCAACTTTAAATTTGAGTGGGCTGTTTAACGATAATTCTTTTTCAGTGCCGGCAGGATGTAGTGCTTCAAATACAGTTTTTCCATTGCCATCTTTAATTCGGATCCATACTTCATCAGTAAAAACGAGTTTTAATTTTGTATTACCTTCGGGTGTAGCACTATCATTGTCCGCTGCGTCTTCACTGTCTTCATTAGGCTGGCTGGTTTCGGTAGCAGAATTGTCAGCTGGGCTTTCATCGTCGGGCGTAGTAGTTTCAGAGTTAGCAGTAGTATCAGCAGATTGGTCTTCAGTTGTATCATTTTCAACGTTTGCTGATTCAGTTGTTGAGTTGTCTTCTTCTGAAGTCTGCTCGTCTTGATTATCTTCTGGAGATTCAGAAGCGGTTTCTGTCTCTTCAGGGGCAATAGGCAAGTTTCCGGGAACATCACCTGTTAAAGAAGGCAGGTTCAAGGATGTATTGGTATCATCATTTTCAGTATGACTAATAGTGTCACTGGATTCAGTAGAAAAGCTACTCCATAGGTTGCCAGTCCAGTCTCTAACGCCCGGAATCATGGTGAGTAAAGCCAATAAAAGTAATAATGCGGCTAATAAGGCTAAGCGAAACCTTTGAGGTGTGATGATTGGATTAGCCACTTCATTATAAGTGCTTGTACTACCGGAAGTTAATGCTCTATCCTCACTTCGGAAAGGTTCTCCTTGAAGGGCATCATAAACTTCAATGAGTGGTATTGGGTCTTTGTCAGAAAGGCGCGCATAATGGCGTAAATAACCACGTACGTAGGGTGATTCGGGTAATTTATCAAATGATTCACTTTCTAGGGCTTCAATAGAAGAAGGCGTTAGGCAAAGTGCATCTGAAACCTGATCAATATTAAGGTGGGCAGATTCGCGGTACTCTTTAAGTAACCTGCTTAAATCACCGGGTGCTACTGTGTTATCAGATGATGTGGTTTGTTCTTTATCAGTCGCCATTTCTTTTCCATTAATTCAAACTTACTGCTTCTTTGCTACTAGGGTATTTTTTTAAAAGCTTAGCTGAACACTCATCAGCTGTTTTAATATCACCTAACTGGACATGAATCTTTTTGCAAAGAGCTAGAGATTTCGCACTTTCGCCGGCTGTTTCACTGTAACGAAACAAAAAAGCTTGAGCGCGTGAATAATCTCGCTGATCATATGCTAAATTTGCGGTGGCATAAAGAGCGGGGATAAAATTTGGTTGTTTTTTTAATGCTTTATTTAAGAAGTTCTCAGCTTTAGTAAACTTCCTTGCATCCTGAGCACAGATGCCAGCATTAGTTAACGCAAATGCTGGTGTTGAGTACAGAGGATCTTTTATAGCCTTTAGAAAGCGAGATTCAGCAGCAGAGAACTGCTTCTGCTTGCAGAGAAAGGATCCATAGTTGTTGTTAAGCTCTGGATTATTAGGTGAATATTTTACCGCCTTGATGAAGTGCTTTTTGGCTTTATTATTTTGTTTTAATGCTTCTTGGAGTAATGCAAAATAATGATGTGCTTCTGCGGACTTTGGATTTTGCTTGAGTGCCTTTTCTAGTTTTTCGTTGGCCAATCTCATTCTACCTTTGCGTAGATACTCAGCACCTAGTCGAGCATTGTATTTTGCAGCGCTTTTAGG
>JAZGES010000182.1:0-20953 GCA_036478935.1 Thiotrichaceae bacterium | reverse complement strand
GTTGCAGCAAAATTAGTGTGTGCCTATGTTGAAAAAAGTGATTTCCAACTGGTTGAAACACTTGCCGAAAACATTGCTTCACTTTTGCTAAAAAAATTCAACTTACCATGGGTAAAAATCACATTAGGCAAACCCGGTGCAGTAACTGGTTCAAAAGAAGTTGGAGTTATTATTGAACGCACACAAGGCTCTACGGCAAATTAACCATGGCCATTATTTATTTAAGCATTGGCAGCAATATAGACCGTGAATTCAATATTCGCTCTTGTCTCACACGTCTTAAAAAAGACCACCCCGATATTATTTTCTCAGGCATTTATGAAACAGAGGCATTTGGATTTAAAGGAGATCCCTTCTTAAATCTAACAGCCATGCTAGAAACAGATTTGTCACCCAAAGCTGTAGAAGCTTACCTAAAAACTATAGAAGACGAACACCATCGCACCCGTGAAGGTGAAAAGTTTAGCTCACGTACTCTGGATATCGACCTACTCCTTTATGATCAACTTGTATTACACCCAGATATGGATGTACCCCGTGATGAAATAACACGTTACGCTTTCGTATTATTTCCACTGGCAGAGATTGCACCCGATGTTTTGCACCCTATCCTTGGTAAAAGCATAAAAGAATTAGCAAGTGAGTCCAAACTATCCTCAAAAAACCTCAAAGAATTCAAGCTATGAGTATAAGAAATTTCGAAAAGCACACACCTAATATCCACTCTTCTGTTTATATAGATGATAGCGCGGTTGTTATTGGTGATGTAGAGATAGGAGAATATAGCTCCGTTTGGCCATTGACCGTCATACGTGGGGATATTCAGTCTATTGCCATTGGGAAGCGCACCAATATTCAAGACGGGTCTGTGCTTCATGTTACCCATGGCAGTCCGTTCTCAAAACAAGAGGAAGGTTATTCTTTGACAATTGGTAATGATGTCACCGTAGGCCACAAAGCTGTCCTACACGGCTGTACGGTTGAGGACTCTTGTCTTATTGGCATGGGGGCTATCATTCTAGATGGCGCTATCGTAAAAACAGGAGCTATGGTTGGAGCTGGCAGCCTCGTCCCACCAGGGAAAGTACTGGAAAGCGGCTATATGTGGCTTGGTAGCCCAGTAAAAAGAGTACGTGAATTGACCGATAAAGAGCAAGCCTTCTTTCTCTATTCTGCACGGCATTATTCCGATTTAGCCAAAAGAACAAAGACTTAAGATCAACATATAATCTATTTAATAGTGCCCATAAAAATGAAATCGTGTTACTATTTGTATATTAGTGTATACTGATATTCTTATTATATAAAAACAATAGGCAAGACGATGTCACATTTTATCGCAGACTGTAAATTTGATGAAGGACTCTTAGCAAATGCCGAACTTGAAGACGCTTCTCGTTCATTAAAAGCTATTGCTCATCCATTGCGCCTGCAAATCCTCTGTAAACTTGGCTCACAAGAAGTAAGCGTACAAGATATAGTTGAATCTGTAGGTACCAGTCAAAGTAATATCTCACAGCACTTAGGTGTGATGCGAGACAAGGGCGTATTAGCTTCACGCAAAGTAGCTAACCGTGTTTTCTATCGCATTGAAGATAATGCTATTTTGCGCCTAGTGGGTAATAAAAAACCACATTAAGTTTTAGTTTTTTATTACTGTTATTTACCCACTACCTATCATCTATTAAAAGTCCGCCTCTTCAGCTTCGGTAACAGACTGGCTTATATGCTTACCTAGCTGCTCTTCCAGCCCTGCCCAGTCTCTATAAACTGCCAACTTATCCAATAATTTGTCCTTCATCTCGTAAGTCTCTAGCCCTTCTTCGGCTAAAGCTTTTGATGTTTCATAAATCGTTGATAAGTAATCTCTGTATGCACTCAGCACTTCTTTTCCACCAGTAGACCCATGACCCGGCACCACCACGTCTACAGACAGGTTTAACCCATAATCTGCTGCTGCAATATTACCAACAAAGCTGCCATCTACCATTCTAGGGATACGATGGTAAGTAATATTGTCACCGGTAAAGAGTAGCTTATCTTCAACTAACTCATACATTACATCAGTGATGGAGTGCGCTTTACCTGTTAGGTGAGCCTTGATAGTCAAATTATCAATTTTTATTTCTTGAACATTCTCAACAGAGTTTTCAGGAATCACTGCTTCAGTACCTGCTGTTTTATTCTCTGTTAAATCAAGCATGAGCTTGATCCAGTGTTCAGCTTCGCCTGCTTTAGCTTTCTCAATCATCATGGGATGAGCGTAAAACTTTGCACCAGGAAAGCTTTCCTTAATTCCATGATTCGCTAACCAATGATCGCCGTGTACATGCGTATTAAAGACATGTGTGATGGGATTACTTGTAACTTCTTTTACTCGTTGAACTAAACCTCGACCTACTTGAACACTGGAGCCTGGATCAACTATAACCACAGACTTCTCCGTAACAATAAAAGCAGGATTGTTCATGAATCCTGCATTGGCTTTATTCGGCATTTCCAAAGGGCCATGAATAACATAAGTATGTGGCGCTACTTTCTTAGTAGGAAAAGCAGATAAAATCCCGCTTAATATCTTGGTTTGTAATACTTCTGCCGATGTTTTCGCATCCTTAGAAATCACAATGGCTTCCTGTGCTTTATCAGCCACTACTTTCTCAACAGCGTTCAATGCTGAATCAGCCTTTGTAGTCATTGCAGTGACTTCTTTTTTTCCTTCACCACATCCTGATAAAACGACCAAAACGATGCCATATACGAGCGCGTGAATCCTTGTGTTCATATCAACTTCCTTCTCTTCTTTTAAAAATCTTAATAACCATATAACAGCATCCTATCAATTCCTAGAGAAGTCGCTATTATCGTTTGTAGTACACCTTATGGGTATAATCCTCAAACCGCCTATTCTTGCCCTAAAATTCTGCTTCTTCTAGATGCGGCTGAAACCACACTTTTAATTCAGAACCGCACCTTATTTCAGGCAAAAAAAAGCCCCTTTCTACAATAAGGGGCTTTTCAATAAACGAAACAAGAAAAGAAATTACTTCTTTGCGTTACGCTCTTTTGTCTCTTTTATAACATCTTCAGCAACGTTTCTAGGACAAGGCGAGTAATGTGCAAATTCCATTGAGAACTGACCACGACCCGAAGTCATAGTACGCAAGTCACCGATGTAACCAAACATTTCACTCAACGGAGCTTCTGCTTTAATACGCACGCCCGTTACGCCAGCTTCCTGAGATTTGATCATGCCGCGACGACGATTCAAGTCACCGATAACATCACCTACGTGATCTTCAGGAGTGAATACGTCTACGTTCATGATCGGTTCGATTAACTGAGGGCCAGCTTTTGGAACCGTTTGACGATAACCTGCTCTAGCTGCAATCTCAAACGCTACCGCTGACGAGTCAACTGCGTGGAAGCCACCATCTAATAGCGTTACTTTCATATCTTCACATGGGAAGCCCGCTAGTACGCCTGTATCCATACTAAATTTGAAGCCTTTCTCGATAGCCGTCCAGAATTCTCTAGGAACATTACCACCGGTAACTTTAGACTCAAACTCAAAGCCTGAACCTGCCTCGCCTGGCTCAATGATGTAATCGATTTTACCGTATTGACCAGAACCACCTGATTGCTTCTTATGTGTGTAGCTATCTTCAACAGCTTGTGTGATCGTCTCACGGTAAGCAACCTGTGGCTTACCCACTTCAACGTCAACACCGTGTGTACGCTTTAAGATATCAATTTTGATATCAAGGTGTAATTCACCCATTCCACGTAGGATAGTCTCACCACTGTCTTCGTCCGTTTCAACACGGAAAGAAGGATCTTCTGCAACCATTTTACCAATCGCGAGACCCATCTTCTCAGAACCACCTTTATCCTTAGGTGAAACTGCGATGGAGATAACTGGATCAGGGAAGACCATTGATTCTAGTGTGGCAGGGTTCTTAGGATCACATAATGTATGACCTGTCTGTACGTTCTTCATGCCTACAACCGCTACGATGTCACCCGCTTGCGCGCCATCTAGCTCAATACGATCATCAGCAGACATCTCAACGATACGACCAATGCGCTCAGTCTTTCCAGTAGCTGTATTCAGTACGTTCGTGCCTTTTTCTAGTTTGCCGGAATAAACACGAATAAAGGTTAATGCGCCAAAGCGATCGTCCATGATTTTGAATGCTAATGCACGTAGTGGTCTATCCACATCAACGATTGCGAATTCACCCGTTTCATTACCTTCATCATCAACCTCAGGCTGAGGAGGTACTTCAACAGGGTTAGGCAGGTAATCAATAACCGCATCCAGAATTAACTGAATACCTTTGTTCTTGAATGCAGAACCTGTGTAAGTTGGGAAGAATGTTAGCTCACGTGTACCTTTACGAATACAAGCCTTGATGGTATCCATGTCGACTTCTTCGCCATCTAGATATTTTTCCATTGCATCATCGTCTACTTCAAGAGCAGTTTCGATAAGCATTTCGCGATATTCTTCAACTTTGTCAACCATATCGGCTGGTACGTCTTCGATTTTGTAGTTAAGAGGATCATCTGATCCATCCCAAACCCAGGCTTTGCGAGTTAATAAATCAACAATACCGGTGAAGTTATCTTCTTCACCAATCGGTAAAACCATCACTAATGGCTTTGCACCTAATACATCTTCAACCTGCTTTACAACACGGTAGAAATCAGCACCAATACGATCTAGCTTATTAACAAAGATAATACGCGCAACTTTAGATTCGTTTGCATAACGCCAGTTAGTTTCTGACTGAGGCTCTACACCACCTGATGCACAAAATACTCCGATACCACCGTCAAGCACCTTTAGAGAACGATATACTTCAACCGTGAAATCTACGTGTCCTGGTGTATCGATGATATTCATTCGATGATCTTTCCAGAAAGCACTTACTGCTGCTGATTGGATAGTTATTCCACGTTCTGCTTCCTGCTCCATGAAGTCTGTTGTTGCTTCACCGTCGTGAACCTCACCTATCTTATGGATTTTTCCAGTAAGACTTAAGATGCGTTCTGTCGTTGTTGTTTTACCCGCATCAACGTGGGCAAAAATACCGATATTTCGGTAAAGGGTTAAATCAGTCATGGTTATTCTCTAAAATTATTACAATATTCAATGGGTTATTATGATTATCCACATAGGTAAATACATAAGAACCAGGTTAAATTATTTTAAGGCGAGCAAGCCAAAAATAAAAACCGCGCATTCTACCGCAAATGCAGCTTTATAGCTACATTAGGATTTAATTATTAATTCAATAAAAGGGAAAGGCTATCAAGGTTTTCGTTCAGAAACGGAAGTTAAATAATATCGGCTTATAGCAAGGTGATTTACCTCTGACGTAGCTACTTAAGGGCCTCTGATTAAGTCCGATCGAGTTTCTTGAAATTCTTGGCTTACTCTCTAGTTATTAATACTTCACCACCTAATGGAATGTAGCGTGATGGGCGATGCAGAAGCTTGAAAATGCTCAAGTACATCCACAAGGTGTAGGAAGTTGAGATATTACAGTAGCGAGCATCTGCTATTTGCACCACACCTCTTGCCTTATTTATGAACAAACTAGAAAGCAATTTGAGCAGTTACGAATCATATTGAAGAGTTACCCCTGACAAGACTAAAGGATTATCAAAAAACAGGTCACACTTAATCCTAAGTCTTCACACTATAGTCGGAAAAACAGGCATATCAGTTGCTTCTTATCATCATATTGATAAGTTAACTTTATGACTAAAAATAATATACATTGCCTTGTTATCAACGAACCTAAGGGGCTTAATAAAACTTACCCCACTTTGGAAGGACTGTTTGAGAGCTGGGAAGGCAAAGTAATAGTAGAAACTATTAATGAAAGCACTACTACGCCTAGTGCCATTATTAAAAAACTTGTCAAAGGGGAGATTGGTTTACTCTTCATCGGCAATGATGAAAGCCAACACGATAACGTTACAGATGCTAACGAAACTAGAAAAAAAGAGCTTATACAACAAAAGAGAGAGCAGTATAAAAACCTCCTGCGCAGGTACTCTAGTGACACTATTTTAGTCCATCAATCTATTAAGAACTCCCCTTTAAAGCGCGATCTAACCGGTATAGAAAATTGCAGTATTTCGTTAGAAGACTCAATAAATAGTCCTGTATTCATCAGAAACCTACTACGTTATACGCAGCTAAAAAAAGACTTCCGTATTAGTAAGCGCTTGCTATCCATTACAGATAAGCGCAATCGCTGGTTAGTTAATATCACCAGAGAACCCATAGCTTATATATACAAAGGCACTCATATACATGCAAATGCTGCCTACCTTTCTTTATTTGGTTTTCATTCAGCGGCAGAACTAAAATCATCCAGCATTTGGGATTTAGTACCTAAAAAAAGCCACCTTATGTTAAAAAAGTTTATAAAAAAACAACGCAAACACCTAGGTAGGCAAACCGATATGCAACAAACATTGTTGACGAGTATGCATACCATTGATAAAACCAAAGTACGTGCAGGAATTCGGATTGCTCCTGCCGTTATCAACAACACTCAATGCTTACAAATTTGGATTCATCAAATTGAAGAGAATTTGGTGCAAAAAATAGAAAGTGACAAAAAGGATACTACCCCCGCTTCGCCTTGGGAAAACCTTCCTGAAAAGAAGGCCAGTGTTCATATTGATCAAACTCATGATGTTATTGATGTCACCACTGACAATAAAATCGCAACTAAAGCATCATCTAAAAAAGCACAAGCAAAAACCACTAACCTTACTTTTAATGGACTGAGGAAAAATCTTACATCCGTTAAACTAAAACTACAGCCACTAACAGATACCACCACTTCAGATATTAATCATTACTTAGCAAAACTACAATTTGATGCCAAAGAGCAAGCACTCGTAGCGAAACGCCTAGAGGGTTTAAACTCTATCGACCCTGCGACATTTTGGGATCGTATGCTACTCATCGAACTAACGAAAACACTACAAGGCAACCAGCAGGTTAATCAACAGTATCTTTTATCATTAAGTGAGGCTAGTTTAAAAGATAACCGCTTTATCACTTTCCTCCTTCGTGCTTTAAAAACACTACCTAAAAAACATCCACAGTTTATATTTTTAATTCCTCATTCATTATTTATGTCTCACAGCCAACGAATGGGCAAAATAAATAAGCATTTGGTTGCTATAAACTGCTCATTAGGAATTTATAATTTTGTTCCAAACAAATTATCCCTACAAGCCGTTATGAAAAACAAACCTAGCTACATAAACTTCTCCTCAAAATGGATACAGAGTCTTAATGGAGATCAAAATCAACTTGATAAGTTTTCTAAACTAACGGATCAACTTGAAAGCTCAGGCATTCAGGTTATTCTTTCCTAATAGGCTTATCCAGCTACTTACTTCATCTCACAGCCTCGTTAGCTAGCTCCGCTTTTAAAGAATCGATCGAAATCTATGCAATCCACACAAATATGACTGTAAATACATAATAAATATCTACTTATGCAGAATTGAAGTTCTTTGACTATGCTTAAGGCTCTTAAGGAAGAATAAAAATATAAGGATATAAAATGAGCTTTAACATTGTAGATTTAGTAAAAGACCACTTAACTGATCAGGTGATGGAGACGGTTGGCGGCATGATCGGTGGCAACACTGCTCAAACAGGATCAGCCTTGAGTGGCGCTCTACCCGGACTCTTAAATAGCTTCATGAACTCTGGCTCTAGTAGCTCTGGTGCAGGAGCCTTGTTTGATGCGGTTAATAATCAAGATGATTCTATTCTTGACACGTTAACCGATGCATTATCCGGTTCAGGTCAAAACTCGTTAGCAAGCTCAGGTTCAAGCCTATTAGGTTCACTGCTAGGAAATAGCGGAACTGGCGGTCTTGCCAATGCAGTATCTAGTCTGAGCGGTCTTGGTAAAGGCTCCTCGTCAACATTACTAGGAATGCTGGCTCCCATTGTTTTAGGTGTCATTAAACGAAAACTCATTGGAGGCGGAGGTTTAAATGTAAGCAGTCTAATGGATATGTTTACAGGTCAAAAACAAAATATTCAAGCCGCTATGCCATCTGGTTTTCTAGATTCCATCAACTCTTCAACACAAGAAGCAAGACACACGACTGCTCACACTGAAACAACTGCTCATACAGTGGATACCAGAAGAAGTGACGAAGGTTCGTCCTTCCTAAAGAAATGGTTACCTCTTTTAATATTTTTAGCAGGATTGTTTATCCTTTATAACCTGTTTTTTAACAAGTCCACTGAAACAGAATCAATAGAGCAAAGAGCAACTACTCTTGAAGCACAGCAGCCTGCAACTGAAAGTACTCCGGACATGTCGCAAAACAATCCAAGCATGGTGAATGATATACGCAACAGCTTAGGAACTATCGCCTCAGGACTAAACAATATAAAAGATGTAGATAGTGCTAAACAAGCTCTTCCTGCCATAACGGGTGCAACTGAGAAAATGGGAGAACTAGGCGGCATGATGGAATCACTGCCAGCACCAGCAAAAGATGGCGTGATGAGGCTCGTTTCCTCAGCTATACCGCAGCTTCAAGCTATGACTGATAAAGCAACAGCGCTTCCGGGTGTCGGTGAAGTGATCAAGCCAACTTTAGATACACTGTTTGAAAAACTTAAACTGTTTCAATAACGACTGATCAGTCTAGTAGTTATTGACAGTATTTTATCCTAACGGTAATGTGCAAACCCTCGAATCATCTTAAACACTGTATTCGTTCAAGCAAACAACCTTTGAGTGAATACCGTGTTTATCTATCAATGGATAACGCACATGAATCCCGTAAAAATTGGCTTATTAGGACTTGGAACAGTTGGCGGCGGCACAGCCACCGTACTTCACCGTAATGCAGAAGAAATTGCACGTCGTGCTGGACGAGGCATTACCGTTGAAGTGGCGGCTACTCTAGATCTTGAACGTGGAAAAGAATTAGGGCTAGACAATTTACGGCTCACAGAAGACGCTTTCGAAATTGTTAACGACCCTTCCATTGATATCGTTGTCGAGCTGATTGGCGGCTACACACTTGCCAAAGACTTAGTCCTAAAGGCAATCGAAAATGGCAAGCATGTAGTAACAGCCAACAAAGCCTTAATCGCACTACATGGCAATGAAATTTTTGCGAAAGCTCAAGAAAAAGGCGTTATCGTCGCCTTTGAGGCAGCGGTAGCAGGCGGCATTCCTATTATCAAAGCCGTTCGTGAAGGATTATCAGCGAATCAAATAGAGTGGATTGCTGGAATCATCAATGGCACCGGAAATTTCATACTCAGCGAGATGAAAGACAAAGGACGTGCCTTTGATGACGTACTCCAAGAAGCACAAGAGCTGGGCTATGCAGAATCCGACCCTACTTTTGATGTTGAAGGCATAGATGCTGCCCATAAGCTATCCATCTTGTCAGCTATGGCATTTGGTATTCCATTACAGTTTGATAAAACCTACACAGAAGGTATTACACAAATAACCCCTGAAGATGTTGAATATGCGGATGAGCTTGGCTACACCATCAAGCATTTGGGCATTACTCGTCGTACAGACAAAGGGATTGAGCAACGCGTTCACCCCACCATGATCCCCAAAACTCGATTGATTGCTAATGTAAATGGTGTAATGAATGCTGTTCTAGTACATGGTGACGCGGTAGGTGCAACTTTATACTACGGCGCGGGTGCAGGTGATGAACCTACTGCATCATCCGTTGTTGCAGATATTGTAGATATCGTAAGAGCGATGACATCTGACCCAAGCAATCGCGTACCTCACCTTGCTTTCCAACCTGACCAATTAGCTGATATACCTGTACTTGGTATGGCTGATATTACAACAGCGTATTACTTACGTGTGTGTGCCTTAGATCAACCGGGTGTCTTAGCCTCTATCACAAAAATCATGGGCGAAAGCAATATCAGTATAGAAGCCTTTATTCAGAAAGAGCCAGAAGCAGGAGCCAATAAAGTTGATATTATTCTATTGACTCAACGTGTAAGAGAGGGTGATATGAATACGGCTATTCAACAAATCGAATCGTTAAATGTTACTTGTAGCAATGTGACGAGAATCCGCGTTGAAAGCTTAAGCTAGAAATTTAGTAACCGTCATAACTGCTCTATCTTTAACTAGGCAGTTATGACTTTTTGCCTTGAAAAGAAGACAGTACTCCTCGTAACAAACTCACCTCAGCAGTTGTTAGTTGAGCTTTAGCAAATACGTTACGAAACCTCCGCATCACTTCCCCTGGATGCTTTTTAAAGATAAACCCTGTCTCCACTAGCGTCTCTTCCATGTGTACATAGAACCGTTCCAGCTCCTCTGTATTGGGAAGTTGTTCTACTTCTGTGCTTTGTTGCTGGGCTATTTGAGAGCCTTTAAACACTTCATAGCAAATCGTCTGAACTGCTGCCGCCATATTCAAGGATGAAAAATCAGGATTGGTCGGAATAGTCACTCGGTACTTAGCAAATTGTAGATCTTCATTGGACAACCCCATCCGCTCTGGCCCAAAGAGTAGTGCTACCTTGTTATTTGTAGTATTTGAAGCATAGCTATTGAGCATTTTCGCAGCGTCTTCGGGACTAAGCTCAGGAAGATCAAATTCCCGTTGCCTTGCCGTGCTTGCCACCACTACCTGACAATCTTTAACTGCTTCATAAACACTGTCGACAACAGCAGCCTTTTCTACTACATCGCTTGCTCCTCTCGCCAACCTCAGTGTTTGATCGGAAGGAAAGTCAACAGGGCTCACTAAGCAAAGGTCGGTCAGACCCATTGTTTTCATTGCTCTTGCAGCAGAACCAATATTTCCGGGATGAAAAGTTCGTACCAATACGATTTTAATATTATCTAACATAACGGATCTTAAAGAGTCCCATAATAATTGCGCTCCATTCGTAGCTAAAACCACGCCCATCATGGAGCTTATAAGAAAAAGAGCTAACTTAAACCATGGCTTACTGTTAAAACAAGCAAAAGCACGTCATTTTAATCTAAACCACTCGTTAATCCTGAGGTGAGAGATAAAGATGAAACGTACTACAACACTATTAACTTATATAAGCCTATTCACTGGCTGCTTATTAGTGATATCAAACAGCTATGCAACACCACAATCCAATTCAGTAAAAGTAAGCTTACAGCAAGCCATCGATAAAAACTGTAATGGGAATACTGAAAACAGGCAATTAGCTATTCCTGGTGCATGTATCGTCTATACAATTACCGCCACTAATTTAAGTGACGCGCCTGTCTTCAATATTCGTCTTAGTGGCAAAATACCAAAATATACAAAGCTATATAAAAAGCCATTATCAAAGCTGTATAAACAACCAAACATAAATAATGACAACTCTTTAGAGGAGACAATACTCACAAGCAACCCTGCAACTGGCGAACCCTTGATTCAAAGTTTATTTAGTCGCTTGGAGCCGGGTCATGCACATTCAATTACGATGCAATATACAGTACGAATCCTCTAATCTAACTGGGTACAGCATTTTGGTGGCAACACTAAGTATCTCATTGGCATAGTGGCTTTTCTGAAAAAAGCATACCTTCATCTAGTAAAATATAGATACATTTTTTTCATAGAATAGAATTGCCTATATTATTTTTTAACACTGGGTTTCACATGAAAAAGAAGCAACTACTTCCGCTTGTTCTGGCATTAGGCCTACTGCCCACTCTATCTAGCAGTGTTTATAGTTTTGATTTTGGAAAAATTATTCAAGACGAGCTAGGCAAGGCTGTAAATAACACCGTACAAGATGCTGTCAAAAATCTTCAAGCTCAATTGCGCCTCGACTTCCCCGTGATTAACCAGCCCAAAACAAGCTCACAACCCCATGTCTATGGTAATGATGTGACTGTCTTTGGTTACGATGGCTGCCCCTATTGCCGCAAAGCCTATAGCTTCTTAAACAGTAATGGAATCCCGTACAAACTAATGGATGTACAAAGAGATGCCGCTGCAAAAGCTGAATTTCAGCGCCAAGGCTTTCGAGGAGTTCCGCAGATTATTATTAAAAAAGAAAAGCTTTCAGGTTTTAGTGAATCACAGCTTCGAGCCACATTAAAACGTAATAATCTTATGAAATAGATGTATCACACCAAAAATGAGTAAATGGAAGTTTAATTAAAGAGAGACTCTTATTATGGTATTAGTTGCTCTCAAGTTCACCACTTCGATGCACGTGCATTATTAAAGTGCATTAAGTTAATTTCATTACGTTAGAATCACTAACAACTTAACAAATAGTACAATGAAAACAAATACTTAAAAAAACACCTCTTTTTTTGATTTTTTGGCTCAATATTTGCATGTAGAGAGGTTACGAATAATCTATCGTAACCTCTTAAACAAAAAGGAATATTTATGTCTTATTTGGAGCCTACTGAATTTGTAACAAAAATGGTGGATTCGGGTGAATCAAAAGTCTACATGTCATCCAAAGACACGTTAATTCGTGCGTTTATGGCAGGAGCTATTCTCGCACTCGCAGCCGTATTTGCCATCACTGTTGCAGTAAAAACAGGTTCGCCTCTACTAGGCGCGGTACTTTTCCCTGTTGGTTTCATTATGCTGTACCTGATGAAGTTCGACCTGTTAACAGGGGTATTTACACTCGTACCACTTGCTCTTCTTGATAAAAGACCAGGCGTCACTTTTAATCAAGTATTGAGAAACTGGGGACTGGTATTTCTGGGCAACTTAGCAGGTGCTTTAAGCGTAGCTTTTATGATGTCTTATATCCTCACTTATGGATATAACACGGATGGAGGAGCTATTGCCGCGAAAGTAGGTACTATTGGTGAGTCCAGAACCTTAGGCTATAAAGAACACGGTTTATCCGGCTGGATAACTATTTTTATTCGCGGTATGTTATGTAATTGGATGGTTTCAATGGGTGTTGTCGGTGCACTGATTTCGACATCAGCTACTAGTAAAATGATGGCAATGTGGATGCCCATTATGCTCTTCTTCTTTATGGGCTTTGAACACTCGATTGTAAATATGTTTTTATTCCCATTTTCTATGATCATGGGTGGCGGCTTCACCATTTCAGATTATTTGATATGGAATGAGCTACCAACGGTATTAGGTAATTTAGTAGGTGGATTTGTCTTCGTTGCCTTGCCTTTGTACTACACTCACGTAAGAACGAGCCCTGAACGCAACTTAAGATAAATCAGGTATTCACAAATGGAGTCTCCGCTCTATTAGAGCTGAGGCTCTTTTTTTTATATGCCAAACCAATTAAAAGTTTCCATTGGGCAGCACTCAGACAAAGGTCGCAAGGAGATCAATCAGGATTTTCATGGTGTTTGCATTCCTCAGGAACCCTTACTTAGCTCAAAAGGCATAGCCATCGCAATTGCCGATGGTATCAGCAGTAGTGATGTCAGCCAGATTGCCAGTGAAACCGCTGTTAAAGGTTATTTGGAAGACTATTATTGCACCTCAGAGTCATGGTCGGTTAAAACATCTGTACAGCGTGTATTATTTGCAACGAATTCATGGCTTCACTCACAAACCAAACAAGGTCAATCTCGCTATAACAAAGATAAAGGCTATGTGTGTACATTTAGCTCGCTGGTTATCAAATCAACTACTGCACATATTTTTCATGCCGGTGATACTCGCATTTATCGACTTCAAGAGAACAATCTGGAGCAATTGACTGAAGATCACCGCCTTTGGATTTCTCAAGACAAAAGTTATCTTAGTCGGGCTTTAGGTATCAATGAACAACTCGAGATTGATTACCACACGCTGCCGCTGGATGCCGGCGATGTATTTATTTTGGCAAGTGATGGCGTCTATGAGTTTGCACCTGAAACCTTCATTATTGAGTCAATCAGTACATATGAGAATGATTTAGATAAAGCTGCTCGTATCATTTCAGATAAAGCTTTACTACAAGGTAGTACGGATAATCTCACCATTCAAATTGTCAAAATTGAACAATTGCCACTTCAAAATGAAGACGAAGTTTACCAGCAGTTAACCACCTTACCGTTCCCCCCCACGTTGAAAGCACGAACCCAGTTTGATGGGTACAACATTATCCGCGATGTGTATGTCAGTAGTCGTAGCCATGTCTATTTGGCGATGGATAATGAAACACAAAAGCAAGTAGTCATTAAAACTCCATCCGTAGAACTGCGCAATGACACACAATACCTAGAACGGTTTTTAATGGAGGAGTGGATTGCACGACGCATAAACAGCACCCATGTTTTAAAAGCCTGCGAACAAACACGCAAACGCCATTATTTATATAGTGTTGCTGAGTTCATCGAAGGACAAACATTAGTACAGTGGATGGTCGACAACCCAAATCCAACAATAGAAACCGTAAGAGGTCTTGTTGAACAAATTGCTCAAGGCTTACAAGCTTTTCATCGACAAGAAATGCTACATCAAGACCTTAGACCCAATAACATTATGATTGATCAGATGGGTACGGCAAAAATCATAGATTTTGGTTCGGCTCACGTCGCCGGAATAATGGAAACAAGCAGTCTTCTTCAGCAACACGACATACTAGGAACAGCGCAATTTACAGCACCCGAATATTACATAGGAGAAGGCGGAACAACCCGCTCTGATTTGTTTTCTTTAGGCGTTATTACCTACCAACTACTATCTGGCAAACTACCTTACGGAACCGAAGTCATAAAAGCCCGAACAAAAGCTGCGCAGAATAAATTACACTATCGCTCTGTACTTAATGACAAACGTGAAACTCCAGTATGGGTAGATGAAGCTATTAAGAAGGCAGTCCACCCGAACCCACACAAACGTTATGCCGAATTATCTGAGTTTATTTATGACCTACGTCACCCCAATAGTGACTTCTTAAATAAAACTCGCCCTCCTTTAATGGAACGAAGTCCCTTACTATTTTGGAAAGGCATATGCTTTATTTTATTATTAATTATTATTGCCTTATTGAACAAGTAACCAACATTTAGAGGCAATAAAAAAGCCAGCATAAAGCTGGCCTTTTTATTAACCGTCACATATTTCAGGACGGCACAATTACATTTACACTTTTTTAAAAAGGAATATCATCCTCAAAATCATCAAAGTTACCCGGAGGTTGCTGCTGAGGCGCACTATTATTCTGCGGTGCATTGGGGTTTCCACCGCCTTGTTGTGCTTGTTGCCCGCCTTGCTGCATAGGCGCTGCTTGTGAAGGTGCTGAGCTATAGCCACCACCATCTCCTGCTCCAGCACGTCCACCTAACATCGTCATTTCTTTGGCGACAATTTCTGTAGTGTAACGGTCTTGTCCACTTTGATCTTGCCACTTACGTGTTCTTAGGTTTCCTTCAATATAAACCTGTGAGCCTTTACGTAGATACTCACCCACTATTTCAGCGAGACGATTAAAAAAGACTACTCGATGCCATTCTGTTTTTTCTTTTTTCTCACCCGTGGATTTATCTTTCCAGTTGTCAGTTGTTGCGATACTGATATTCGCCACAGCACCGCCACTTGGCATATATTTTACTTCTGGGTCTTGGCCTAAATTACCAACTAAAATGACTTTATTAACGCTTGCCATGAATATTATCCTTTGGGGTTGTAATGGTTCTTCGCTTCACCGCTAAGTAATTACGGTTGTAAGATTAGAGAGATTGTACGCTGAATCAGCCTAAAAATCACATCCAATCATTTAGGTGGCATACTGATTAGTATAGGTGGATGCAGAGCGCCGACTAGCTAAAAAATTATGCTAAAGTACGCGCCTTAAAGAACTACTACGCCTACAAACACTATGGAAATATTCGCTCCTGGACAACGCTGGATCAACAACGCACAGTTGGATAAGGGGCTTGGCACTGTTTTATCTTCTGACGCCCGCTCCGTCACTCTGTTATTTCTTGCCACAGGTGAAACGAATATATATTCCTTACAGTCTGCCCCACTTTCACGAGTAAAGTTTGATATTGGCGACACCATTCTCAGCCACGATGACCAGACTATTTTGGTGTCATCCGTCACTGAAAAAGACCACTTATTTACCTATGTTGGGAAAGTAGTTGGGAAAACGGTTGGCAATGATGAATCAGGTAGTAGCGTAGAACTAGAAGAAACACTGCTTAATAATTTCATCCAATTAAACCAGCCTACCGAACGGCTTTTTAATGACCAAATTGATGATGAAAAGTGGTTTGAGCTACGCGCCCAAACTCTATACCACTTAAATGATTTAGCCCACTCTAAACTACGTGGTTTAACGGGTGGAAGAACCAGCCTCATTTCGCATCAGCTTTATATTGCACACGAAGTCGCCAGTCGTTATGCACCGCGCGTGCTGCTTGCTGATGAAGTGGGACTTGGTAAGACAATTGAAGCTGGAATGATTTTACATCAGCAGCTCATCACAGAACGCGCTCAACGAGCGCTTATTGTGGTTCCTGAAAGCCTCGTACATCAATGGTTAGTCGAGATGCTGCGCCGTTTCAATCTGATGTTTCACATTATGGATGAAGAGCGATGTGCTGATATTTTAGTAAGTGGTGAGGCTGAAAATCCTTTTCAGTCTGAACAGTTAATACTCTGTTCTCAAGAGTTCCTCACGCGTTCAGTAGAGCATTTTCAACAGTGCCTAGCTAGTGATTGGGATTTGCTCGTGGTGGATGAAGCACATCATTTAGTGTGGTCAGAGCAACAACCTAGTAAAGAATATCAAGTGATTGAGCAGCTGGCTGCACAAACCAAAGGCGTACTCCTGTTAACAGCAACACCTGAACAACTCGGTAAGGAAAGTCACTTTGCCAGATTACGGTTACTAGATGCTGATCGTTTCCCTGACTTTGACAGCTTTATCGAAGAAGAAAAAAGTTATGAGCCTATCGCTCATACACTTGAGCAGCTAATCGAACAACAGGTAGCGGATGACTCATTCACCTTAGACAACGCGGCTTTAGAGACACTTAATCGCTTTGCTGATGAAGGCGATAATCAAGAGAATATCAGACTTTTACAAAAGCCTGATTCAAGTGAAGCTGCAAAGGAATCTGCAAGAAAAGATTTGATTGAGCATTTGTTAGATCGTCATGGCACAGGACGTGTGTTATTCCGTAATACGCGAACTGCAGTAAAAGGTTTCCCTGGCCGTCAGGCGATACCTCATGCCTTAGAATTACCTAAAGAATATACCGATTTTAGAACAGAGTTATACCCCGAACTGTTAGTAGGTCCAAGTTGGGTGGCTCACGACCCACGTTTGCTCTGGTTAATTGATTTTATTAAAAGTCAGGGCGAAAACAAAACACTGATCATTGCAGCTAATGCACAAACGGCTCTGGATATTGCAGATGTATTGCGCATTAAAGAAGCCATCCATGCAGGTGTCTTCCATGAAAACATGAGCTTGGTAGAGCGTGACCGAGCTGCAGCCTTTTTTGCTGATAAGCAAGACGGTACACCGGTACTTATCTGTTCAGAGATTGGGAGTGAAGGGCGTAACTTCCAATTTGCACACCAAATGGTCTTGTTTGATTTACCTTTAAACCCTGACCTTCTGGAACAACGGATTGGTCGATTGGATCGGATTGGACAAACAGAAACTATCCAAATCCACATTCCTTATCTGAAAGGCACAGCACAAGCCGTTCTGTTCCAATGGATACATGAAGGGTTACAAGCATTTGAGTTGACCTGCCCTGCTGCTCACACTTTATTCAAGCAACAGAAGGATAAGTTATTAGCCGCACTGCAAACTCCCGAGAAAGAGATTTCCTCATTAATCAAAGAAACAAAAGTTGCATTAAAAGAACACAATGAAGCGCTGCACAAAGGTCGAGATCGCTTACTTGAATATAATTCTTGTAGACCTCATCTCGCATCAGCTATTTATCAACAAGCATTGGAGCTAGACCAAACGTCTAAACTCGCGGACTATATGGATGATATTTATGATTGCTATGGTATTAATAGTGAAGATGATCGCGAAAACACACTCATTATCCGCCCCAGCGACCACATGTTAACTGCTTTTCCGGGGTTGCCGGATGATGGTATGACTATCACTTATGATAGAGATACCGCACTATCTAATGAAGATTTACACTTTCTGAGCTGGGATCACCCGCTGGTTCGTGAAGCATTGGATTTGGTCATTACTAGTGAAATGGGCAACACTAGCTTTACCGCCATTGAACATGATGATTTTCAACCGGGCAGTATTCTGGTTGAAGCTATGTATGTTCTGGATGCCAGCGCAAATAAAGCATTGCAAAGCCATCGCTATTTACCTCCGACGACGTTGCGATTGGTGGTTGATGAAAGCGGTGAAGACTATAGCGAATTACTAGACACTCAATCTATTCAGAACTGTCGCACACAAGTAGATAGAAAAACGGCGTCACAGATTGTAAAGATGAAGCAAGACGAAATACGTGACTTAATCAAGCGTTGTGAATTTTTAGCCATGCAAGAAACACCTGTTGTGCTTGCACTAGCCCATCAACAAAGTAAACACCTATTAGAAAGTGAAATTAATCGCTTGACCGCATTACAGAGTGTTAATCCTAATATTCGTGATGAAGAAATTAGCTTTTTCAAAGATCAATTAACGGCTATCAATATGGCACTAGAGGCGGCTCATCTAAGGCTTGATGCGGTTAGGATCATTGTAACCACTTAAGGAATCTCTGATTTAGTCTCCATCATTCTCGCGAAGCGGGAATCCATTTCAACAAATGGCACGGTGCCAACCCTTTGGATACCCGCCTTCGCTGGTATGACGATGTTTCTTGAACTTGTTCAGAGCCTCCTTAAGTCATATAACTACAACTATTGTAGAAAAGAGAGGATAAGCTGAGTAGTTACTAATGTGTTAATTTGTTCAACATACCTCTTTCAAGCTTAGGTAAATCAATAATGACACAGTCCAGACTACCCACTTGACCATAACCTGCTGCTATCGAACAACTCTGCTTATCTTCAGCCACTTTACCAAGTGTAGTTGAATCAATAGTCACTGAGTGAGGAATGCCATCGGTTGGGATCGCAATAAAGGGCATTTCTTGATAGCCCATAACCGTTTTTACAATCAATACACGAGTAGTTAATTTGTTGAAATTGTTATTGGGAATGATAGGCACTGCTCGGTTTCTCCAGAAAAGACTCTGTTGAGTATCGACACCTTCCAACATAACCACTTCAGCAACTAAACACTCCGGTATTAACAAATTTCCAGTCTCTACTGGAATAATCTGGCACTTTAATTCTGATTTCATACTCATGCTGTAACCTCCTTTTCACTGAAATCTAAGCAAGCCTTAATATCGTTAGATAGCTGATTCGCTTCCCATGGCTTTCCGATAAAACCATTAGCTCCCAGCTTATTCGCATACTGCCTATGCTTTGCACCTGACCGGGATGAAATCATAATCACGGGGAGATCTCGCCACTGCTCACTACTCCGAATGCTTTCTAATAATTCGAAACCATCCATGCGCGGCATCTCAATGTCCAGTAACATTAAATCAGGCTCTTCATCTGCAAGAACTTCCAAAGCATTGACGCCATCATTTGCAGTAACCACACTATAACCCTGTGATAATAGTAAACCTTCCGTAATCTTGCGAACAGTGATGGAATCATCTACCACCATGACTCTCTTTTTCTCTTTTGTTTTAATCGCAGGGGTTTTTCTATGGTGCATTATTTTCCTATTAGCACCCAAACTAATTAACTCATGAGCATTGAGCACCAATACAATTTGACCTCCACCCGTTATAGCTACCGTGGAAAGCAGTTTTGATTGCTCAAATAAAGCCCCAAGTGGCTTTAGCATAACCTCACGATTACCACGAATTTCATCGACCTGATAAGCAATACGCTGTCCATTTTCTTCAAATAAAATAACAGGGATTGTTTTATCTTCGTCACCATCCATGCGCCGACTCACTAATCCTAACGTCTCTCCAAGATGGCTTAGTTGATAAGACCTGCCACCACACTCAAGTATTGGGTTTTTTCTAGCATAAGCAGCATTCAACTCTGGTAAGGGGATCCTTTGCATCCCTTCCAGTTTAGCTACAGGAACAGCTAATAGCTCTCCAGAAACATCCAGAAACATCAATTGATTCGTTGCTAAATTATAGGGAACTCGTAACTCAAAACGAGTAAATTTACCAAATTCCGAATCAATAATGATGTTACCACCCAGTGCATTGACCTCAGCATTCACCACATCCATACCCACACCGCGGCCTGCAACCTGGCTCACTTTATCAGCCGTTGAAACACCAGACATCAATATCAATTGGTAAGTTTCTTTGTCACTTAAAACGGTATCTACGTTAATCAGACCTTTCTTAATAGATAGTGCGCGTAACTTGTCAACATTAATACCCGCGCCATCATCCTCAAGCGTTATAACGACCTCTGGACCTTCACGGTCAATCTTCAGTACTATCTTGCCCTGAGGTGACTTACCCTGCTTTATTCTTTCATCTGGCTTCTCAATGCCATGGGCTAAAGAGTTTCTGATGAGGTGCTCTAGCGATGCAGTAATTCGCTCAAGAATAGTTCTATCCATTTCACAGTTTTCATCTGCAATTTCCACTGTAACTTGCTTGCCTAACTCTGACGAAACCTGACGTACAATACGCTTCAAACGAGAGAGTAACCCCGTTACTTTTGTCATTCGTGTACTAATCAAACCTTCCTGCACACCTTTAAAGATACGCTCCTGTTCACTGCTCGTTTGCTCAGCACTTTTCAAACACAATTCCAGCGTGTCTGTTAGGCTCATTAAGTCTTCCATACTCTCTGCAAGAGATCTTGATTGCTGTTGTAGCTCGGTATATTCATCCATCTCTAATGGATCAAAGCTTCCTTTTAATTTAGGCAACGAGGCAACCGA
>JAZGES010000181.1:0-2801 GCA_036478935.1 Thiotrichaceae bacterium | reverse complement strand
CCTCCGGCATGACCACCCGCCCGATTATTGACTGCTATTAGTCCTTGCGCTCCACCATCTATGCCCTTTTGCGCCCACTTTCGTTCAGTTACATCGTGGTAAACCACACCACCAACTTCCTCAACTTTTCTCACAACCCATTCGGGATTGCCCAATGAAGTAATAAAGAAACGCACGTCTTCTTCCAAAGCAATGTTAACCCACTCGACCATTTTTTCATGATAGCGCTTGGATGATTTTTCTATGAGCGCATTCATGCCAATAGGAGCGGAGGTTATTTGTCGGATAGCCCTCAGACCTTCACGAAAGTCTTGCTTGTGTACGAATGTCATTGAGATGGGTTGCACGATACCCATACCACCGGCATCGGAAACCGCCGCGACTAATTCACTATTTGAACAAGGGTACATAGGGCCACAAATGAGTGGTAATCGCGCATGAGCATGCTCAATAAACGTTGTCATGATGTAGCCTCAGAAGTGGGTACAGGTGAGTCCTTAGCTTTTAGTTTAGCTTCTGATCTAGCATCTTTTGATCTAAGCCGCCACGTTACAGCAACCACGGCTACTACATCATTCTCTGCATCACGAATAACCGCATGTACAATAGATTCCACATCTTCAGTTATTACCTCAGGTGGCTCTGCCCTACCCTCTGCTGTTAGTGTACCGCGAGCCTTTTTCTTATAATCAATTTCCAAATGAGTAACGATAGCTTTTACTGAGTCAGGTAACGCGGTTAGCATTGCAACGCCACTTGCGAATTCACCGAGATTGGCTAATGCAATGGCATGAACAGATTTAAGATGATTTCGGACTGCTCTTCTATCCTTCATCTCCACTCTAACAAAGCCAGGTTCTAAATGACGGACACGAGGTTTTACTGTTCCCGTATAAGGAACCATTTTACCGATTAGGAAATTGAAAATACCCTGTCCGACTGGACGTCCAGCAGAAGAAAGTGGGAGATTGTTTAAACGCTGCCATAACCCAAGAATACCCAATGTAGAGCCTGATTTCGATGGGCGTTGTTTGTTTGAGTAGCGCAACTGTTCTGTCAAGAAAAACCCTCCTAAGATATGCATTAAGTGGCACCTTAAGAGTATAGAAGAAGTAACAGAAAATTAATGAATTATTTAGGCTTATCTGTAGCTTTTTATATAACGCTAGAGATAGGGCTTATAAGCCCGTCACTTGGACTTTAGCATTTAAACGACTGCCCTGAGAAAAGCTTTGACCTTGTTGCATACGAGTAACCATTAGCTTTAAACCCTTGGCACCAGCATTGTTATACCAAGCTTCAACTGCTTGCTTTGCAACACTATAGGCAGGCTTGTTGCTACGAACTGCACTCACCCATTGATCCTGACTCACCAATTCACTCAACGGCATCATAGGCACCGACTTAGCGTAACGAGTATCTTTGCAAGCCATTACTGCTAAGCCTTCATCAAACCACATGGGGATTTTGTTCCAGACTTTCCTACTACCTAAACGCTTGTGTAGCTCTATATGCGCCAATTCATGAGTTAACGTAGTTTTGTCTAATCCACGAGATGAAAGGAGCACTTTTTTATCATCAATTGATTTTGCTTTTGCAGGCACGCCGCCGAACTTGCTGAAACAGGGTTTTGTAGTACATGCGTAGATATCGGGTGATGATTTCATCCCACCGAAAAAATGCGATATTTCTGCTTTTGATTGTTTAACCGTCTGTAGAAACTGTTGGCGTTGTTGTGCTGACATCTCAGAGTCGACATAGATATTAGGAGCAATACAGACCATACCCTGATTCGAAGCCGTATGTGAAGTAGTGTGACTACAGGCTGAAAGAAAGCCCAAAGAAGTGACTAGAAAAGATAAAACTTTTAGCATAAGGACTCATAGTAGGGAGTTGTATGGGATAGTTAAGCTTCTATATTAGTACATCAAGATATACTGTTTTATGATTTTTGTCAATTGCCCCCTTAGAAGAGCTGTATGGCAATACCTCAGGCAACTCTTTCGTTCATTACTGAAGGCTTAAGAATCGCTAAAACTCATCTAATCTGGTGAATACCAGAATCTATCTGTGGGCTGGTGCTATGTTTCAACGATGGATACTGGCATCCACCGGTATAACGGTTCCGGAGGACTGGCAACCTATTCAGGTAATTTCCAAAGTTATGTAATACTTTTGGGTCAACTCTATTATTCAAAGAGGTACTTATTATCTTTAATCCCTTCGATATAGATCGTCAATTCAAGTTCTTCTGATGCAGCACCCAAATTATGTTTGATCCCATAATCATGTAATCGAATGGAAAATTTTGTTTCAAAGCCTCTTCTAAAACCACCCCAAGGATCTTTACCTGCTCCAAGCTGAGTCACATTCATATTAATGGGGCGAGTAACACCATGTAGTGTGAAATTGCCCGATAACACCCCTGCCTTTCCGTTGGATTGTTTATAACTTGTACTGGTAAATTTTGCTTGAGGGAATTTTTTCACATTGAGGAATTTCTTACCACGTAAATGTTTGTCACGTTCCGCATGGTTTGAATCAACACTTGATGTTTTAACGGTAAATTCTATTTTTGATTTATCTGGGTTTTTAGGGTCATAGCTAAAGACACCTTTAAAATCATTAAACCTTCCTGTTAACCAGCTATAGCCTAAGTGCTTTATTTTAAAATTTATAGAGGCATGAGCACCTTCTGTATCAATACGGTATTCATCAGCTAATAAGTTAGAGGTCGTTGCACATAGCAGAGCGCTACATACTAATAATGCATTTTGTAGTTTAGCTTTTCTCATTTGAAC
>JAZGES010000180.1:0-3530 GCA_036478935.1 Thiotrichaceae bacterium | reverse complement strand
CTTCAATAACCAATTCTTTAGAAAGCTCACTGTCATGGCAACCTGATAGAAAAACATGCCTACCTTCTGGCAGAGCACCCATGTCATTCGCCCAACCCTCTTGTTTCGCTGCCTCAAAAAACACATACTTTTCAAGACTACGATTCTGCTGATCCGAACCTGCGTGACGAACCGCACTGACATCGATATTCCCAGCACTTCGCGTACCGCTACCGGAATGACAACAATCAAAGATGATCAGGATATGTGGGTTTTTCTCTGCTAAGCCTGCAATCAAAAAGCGCAGTTCTTTATCTGCTAAATCCCCCGCACCCACACGGCTATCGTGACAAACAATGGTTTCATTCTGGCGGTCGGGTTCAATATCCCAAAACTCTTCTGGGGCGCGTTCTTGGGAACCATGACCAGAGTAGTAAACAATTACAGTGTCATTCTCACCCGCTTGAGACAAGTGAGTTTTAAAGCCATCAAGGATTTTAGCCTTGGTTGCATTGCTACTTTTTAGCACCAAAACATCTTCGCTCTCGGCTTCGAAGCGAGTTTCCAACACGTTTGCGAAACGCTCTACATCATTATGACAACCTCGCAAATCCGGTACAGAACCTGCGTAATCATTGATTCCAATTAACAGTGCGTAAATAGCCATATAGGATGCCCCTCAGCGTTAGAAACTTATTGAAAGATTAAACCCTTGTTCAAATGCTTACTCAAGTATAGGAAAGGTTTTCCTTGATTGCTTATTCTCTAGGTGAAATAAGTCCAACCCATATCCTCTAATAAAATAGTTTTCAATCTGAACGAGGTTTGCTAACTAACTTTTCGATTCTTATATTTAATTTTTTAAGCTGTCGTTCTTTTCTTTTAACCTGCTTCTTTAGTCTGCGAATTAACTTTTTAGATTTCTTTATTATTTTTTTACTCTTTTTGATCTGACCTTTAATTTTTTTATAAAATAGATGGGTCTTCTTCTGTTTTTTAGATGCATTACTGGCATCTAAATAGGCTATGCTTTTATCCGGCTCTTCTGCTTTGTAGATATTTATATTTTTTCTCTCAAGTTCAATAACTTGAAATTCTTCATCAATCAAGCTCTTCAATGAAGAAATATCATTATTTAAGTCCACACGTTCATCAATAGCTTCTACATACAAACTATTATTTGCTTCTTGTAACCTTATATTTTTTCGAGCAGCTAAAACCTCTTTTTTCCCTTGGTCTTTAGCTTTTTTAGAAAACTGGGCATCTGCCACTTGGGCTTTACTCTTTGAGCAAGGTATTTGTGAATAGATGGTTTTACCATTAACTTTACACTTAAATACATCAGCCATTAAGGTGCTAGGGAGGATTGAAAACATCACAACTACAAGTAATGGATTCAACATATTCCGCCCTTTTCAATTTCCCCGTCTTTCACAATCACGAATTTTCGACCAAGGTACCCCAAAGATCATGTTGACTGCTATTGGTAATATCGACTTCAACAAACTGCCCTGGCTCTAGCTCAATACCCTCTATGAAAACTTGTCCATCTATTTCAGGGGCATCTGCATAGCTACGCGCTATCGTCAGACCGTCTTCAGTATCATCCGTTAACACGACCATTCGTGTACCGACTCTATTTGCTAATTTTGCTGTGCTTATTTCAGCTTGCACTCCCATAAAACGCTCTAGCCGCTCTTCTTTCAGTTCATCAGGAACAGGATTCGCTAATTCATTAGCAGATGCGCCTTCAACTGGGGAGTAAGCGAAACACCCCACACGGTCGAGTTGAGCTTCTTGCAAGAAGTCTAGCAACATATCGAAGTCCTCTTCGGTCTCTCCCGGAAAGCCAGTAATAAAAGTACTACGCACAACTATCTCAGGGCAAATTTCACGCCACTTTTCTAAACGATGGATGATTTTTTCTGCATGTGCCGGTCTGCGCATCGCTTTTAAAAGTGTTGGGCTGGCATGCTGAAAAGGGATATCAAGATACGGAAGAATTTTTCCTTCTGCCATCAGAGGTATCAATTTATCTACATGAGGATAAGGATAAACATAATGCATTCGCACCCAGATACCTAAATCTCCCAAGGCTTCAGATAGCTGTTGGATATGGGTTTTTATAGGTCGCCCTTGCCAGAAGCCCGTACGATATTTGGTATCTAAGCCATAGGCGCTGGTATCTTGAGAGACAACCAGTAGCTCCTTCACACCTGCATTTGCCAGATTCTCAGCTTCTTGAAGCACATCGCCTATTGGATAACTGGATAAACGACCACGCATGGAAGGGATAATGCAAAATGAACAGTCGTGGTTACAACCTTCTGATATTTTCAAATACGCATAATGTTTTGGGGTGAGTTTGATGCCTTGTGGAGGTACTAAATCCAGAAAGGGATCATGCGGTGCGGGCAAATGCTCATGTACCGCATCCATAACTTCCTTATAAGCATGCGCACCCGATACGGCTAAAACTTCAGGATAAGCAGCTAATACTTTTTCTGAGTCTGCTCCCAAACAACCGGTAACGATTACCTTGCCATTTTCATGTAGCGCTTCACCAATGGTATCTAATGATTCCTGCACCGCAGAATCAATGAATCCACAGGTATTGATGACTACCATATCGGCTTGGTCGTAATCCGGTGAAATTTCGTAACCCTCGGTACGCAATTGGGTAAGGATACGCTCAGAGTCAACAAGTGCTTTGGGGCAACCAAGGCTTACGAATCCAATACGCTTAGGACGATTAGAGCTAGTGTCTGTATTCATAAAATCTAGGGGGAGTTTAAACAAATAAGGAGTTTAACAGATGACTACTTATTCTCGGAGCTATTCTCAGGGAAAGTCTCTGAGTTAGAAACTTTATAGTGTTACACCGGAGATTACCATACAAGATGTAGTAGTAAATTTTCATTCATTGGCTTTTTTATGCACAACAGGCAATATGAACAGCTACTGATGACGAGAAAGGCCTATAATTTTATTAACGCATCAATTGACATTCAACAAGTAAATGATTTAATACATTAATTTTTTTACTGGTTAATTTTTAAACAATTTGATGTAACCCCATATTTCAAGCTATTTCTAGGAGATATTATTGAGTTATACACAGAGTTATACACAAGAAATGTGGACAACTAGAGTTGAGCCTTACGCAGCACAGTTTGCGATCAATACTAGCCGTTTTTTGATCACTGCAAAAATAATCCTGATAACCGGTATGTAAAATAGAGCTAAAACCTAAATTAGCTCAGGAAACTCCAATCTACATCATCAGTACTACACAGTACTATAAGGTCGAACTGGAATAATTAGAGAAATTAGGTAGAATGCACCATCCACTACATATTGTCCGTGGCAGTCATAGCTCGGGTGTAGTTCATATGTAGTTCAAATTTTATTTTTCTCTATTTTCTCTAAGGAGCTCTTTATGTCAGCACAACATCCTATTGTTGTTGTCACCGGTTCATCTGGTGCTGGTACTACGTTTGTAAAACGTGCATTTGAAAACATTTTCCGTCGCGAAGACATTAACCCTGCCA
>JAZGES010000179.1:0-8458 GCA_036478935.1 Thiotrichaceae bacterium | reverse complement strand
GTCATCTAGCTTTGGAGCATTAGCTACACCATGTGCATGACAGCTTTGGCAAGTCTTGTCGACAATCTCTTTACCTGTTCTTGCATCACCACCACCCGCTCCAGCAGCAGCTGAACCTACCGCGACTTCGCCGATGGGCTTTAAAGCCTGTGCACTTGCGTCATGTGCTGCATCTCCAGTATGTTCAGCGCCATGACCGGTAGGTCTCAGCATAAAAAACAAAACTGCAACAATAGCAACGAGAACAAGTTGAACCCAGAATAACCAAGGTAATTTTTCGTGTGAACCTGACATGCTTCCTCCAGTGGTACATGGTATTAATATTTAAAATTTGTTGAGTGAAAGTTGGAACTTCACTCTTGAGAAAGTTCCAAACAAGTCCAATTGTTTAATAATCTAACCAGACTTATTCAAATCTTCCTTTCGCATAACCCAATGCACAGGGTTATGCTAAATAATTATTTTTTGAGTTCTGCTTGGTCGTACTCAACTTCAGAAAAAGAATCAAAAGTACTACCGCCATCGCGAACCATTGCATCGCATAACCATTATGCTTGGCAATACTTCCATAAAAAGGCTGCCACTCTCGTACATAACCTTCGTTTGCTGACTTATCTAACTCTATGACTATGGGCAAGAAGGTATAACCCAGTTTGCTCCCCATATCACCTAACGCTATAAATTGAATGGTTTGTGGGTAACCACTCACCACCTCTTCATCTTTAAGAACAATAGACTTTGAAGGCGACTTTATGACACCTTTTAGTGTTAACTCCGTATTGATTACATCAATAGGTTGTATATTGTCTCTACGACCGTTAAAGGGTATCCAGCCTCGATTAACTAATACCGCTTTTTGTCCTCCCTTCAATATAAAGGGGGTCAATACGTGATAGCCGGGCCGCCCATTATGTGTTCGGTTATCATAAAGAAACTGATGTTGACTATCGTAACGACCTAAAGCGCTAGCAGGTCTATAAACCTCCGCTAGTATTTCACCTTCTTTGGCTGTGCTTAGCTGTAGTGACTCCTTAAACTGAGCCTGTTGCACACTTTCTTCTATACCGCGCTTTTCTTCAGCTCGCTCTAACTGCCACATCCCAAGACCTATCAGAATGGGGAAAAGAGCCAACACAACGAGTGAGGGTGCAAGAGACGGGGAGAATTGATAATTACCTATTAACATATCTCTCTCAATAATGACTTACTGACGCGTCACTCCAGTAGGTTCTATCCATCCCATCCAGAATGCAAAGATGAGCACAAGAAACAACACTACAGAAAGACCCACTCGCATGGTCAAAGCTTTCACCATACGCTTAGAGCCATCACCATCTTTCATCATATAGAACAAGGCAGAACCTAAACTATACAGAATGAATATAAAAAATATTACAATGACGTATTTCATTAACGATAACTATTTCTATACTTGTTATAGCCAGTAAACAAAGATAAATAGACCCAACCAAACAACATCTACAAAGTGCCAGTACCAAGCTACGCCTTCAAATCCAAAGTGATTCTCTGGATTAAAGTGACCTCGTATGACTCGCATTAAAATAACGATGAGCATAAGTGTTCCAAGCGTCACATGGAGGCCATGGAAACCTGTCAACATAAAGAAGGTACTACCATAGATACCGGAGGTAAGCTTCAGGTCTAAGTGTTGATAGGCTTCAGCATATTCTGCTACTTGCAGGCTAAGGAATATAATGCCGAGTGCAATAGTTGCTACTAGTCCAGCTATCAGCTGCGTACGGTTATTATTTAATAATGCCCAATGCGCCCACGTTAAAGTGGCTCCACTTAATAACAAACACAAGGTATTTAGTGCTGGGATTTCCCATGCGTGAACGATACCTTTAGGAACTTGAAAGTTCGCTGCATCTGGCATCTGGAGTAGTGGCCAAACAGATTTAAACTCAGGCCAGAGATATTGACCTGTAAACAAGTTATTACCTTCACCAGCCAACCAAGGTACTGACAAGTTTCTGGCGTACCACAAGGCACCAAAGAAGGCAGCAAAGAACATCACTTCGGAAAAAATAAACCAGCCCATTCCCATACGGAAAGATCGGTCTACTTGTTTGTTATAGATTCCTTGCTCACTTTCATGAACTACTTGCCCCATCCAACCAAACACCATAAAGATGACTAAACAAAGACCAAACACCATGATCCCTGTTCCTAAGGGATTATCATGTAATGAACTGGCGAAACCACCCAGCAATGCTGCCATACCAACCGAACCTATGATGGGCCAGTAACTACCATTGGGTATATAATATTCATCTTTATTTGCGTGCATCTATTCCTCCTTAGCCTTTAGAATGTTCAGTACTTTTAACGCTTTGGTTATCATGAGTGCCCTTGCCTTGCTGAAGGCTATTGCCCTGCTGATGGCTCTTACTTTGCTGAGTACTCTTGCCTTCTTCGGCGGACTTAATTCTAAAAAAATTGTATGACAGGGTTATATTTACTACCGATTTATCTAATGCTGGTTCAACAATAAAGCTGACGGGCATTTCTATAGGGTCTTTCGGTTGGAATGTTTGATTGGTAAAACAAAAACATTCGATTTTCTTAAAATACTGTGCAGCATGACCGGGGGCTATACTTGGCACAGCCTGACCTGTTATCACAGTATCGGAACGATTCTCAGCCACGTACTTAATGGTGTACATCTTGCCGGGAACCACTTCCATTTGTTTGATCATTGGAAAAAACTTAACAGGGAAGCCGGGAGCTGTTGCAGCCAAGAAGTCGACCTTTACCTTGCGGTTTAGATCAACTTCATACTTAGTCACTGGGGTATAACTTACGCCATTCGTTTTGCCATTTAGTCCCGTAATATCACAAAGTACGGTGTACAACGGAACTAGTGCAAAGGCAAAAGCAAACATGCCAATAGGCACAAGAGCTAACTTTATCCAGAAACTACGACTAACCTGTTGACTCATTTACCTATTGATCCTCCACTAAGATAGAGCGTTAGCAAGAAGACACCTAGCGCAACACCACCCACTATCATAGCGGTGATTCTTGCTCCACGCCGTTGGCGCTCTTCTTGAGTCGCTTCCTTAGTCATTATTAATGTGCACCTATATGACTTGATTCACTCAGAATCTCGTCTTTAGAAGGCGCTTCATCAAATGTATGATAAGGAGCAGGTGTTGGAACAGTCCATTCAAGACCTTTTGCACTTTCCCATACTCTGTCTTCCTCAATTACCTCACCACTACGAATAGCCGTTACGATGATATAAGTAAGTAATAAGAATGAAGCACCAAATGCAAAGCCGCCAATACTTGAAATCATATTAAAGTCAGCAAACTGTGTCGCATAATCTGGGACTCTGCGAGGCATACCCGCCAGACCTAAGAAATGCTGAGGGAAGAACAATACATTTACCGAAATAACAGCCCACCAGAAATGAATCTTCGCAAGCTTCTCGTTGTACATACGTCCACACCATTTAGGCAACCAGTAGAACACCGCTGCGATGATTGAGAACAACGCACCTGTTACCAGTACATAATGGAAGTGAGCCACTACAAAGTAGGTATCGTGATACTGAATATCTACCGGAGCAACACCCAACATCAAGCCTGAGAAACCACCGATGGTAAATAAGATGACGAAGGCAACTGCCCAAAGCATCGGTGTCTCAAAGGTCAAAGAACCACGCCACATAGTAGTGATCCAGTTAAATACTTTAACGCCCGTTGGCACTGAAATCATTATCGTTGCATACATAAAGTACATCTGACCCGCAATCGGCATCCCCGTTAGGAACATGTGATGCGCCCACACTACGAAAGATAATAGTGCGATAGATGCTGTTGCATAAACCATTGAGCTATAGCCGAATAATGGCTTACGTGCAAAGGTTGGAATGATTTGAGATACGATACCAAAAGCTGGCAAGATCATGATATACACTTCAGGATGTCCGAAGAACCAGAAGATATGCTGGAACATAACCGGATCACCACCACCTGCTGCATCAAAGAAGCTAGTACCGAAGTTACGGTCTGTCAGCATCATAGTTACCGCACCTGCAAGAACCGGCATAGCTGCTATTAATAAGAAAGCAGTGATTAACCAAGTCCAAACAAACAAGGGCATATCCATAAGCTTCATATCAGGAGCACGCATATTCATGATCGTCGCGATAACATTGATCGCACCCATAATAGATGAGAAACCTAGCATATGAACCGCAAAGATAAAGAAGTCAGTACTTGCTGGAGCAAAGGTCGTTGATAGAGGAGCATAGAACGTCCAACCAAAGGCTGGGCCTCCACCTTCCATAAACATAGTACTAAGTAGCATTGAACCTGCGAAAGGCAGAATCCAGAAGCTCCAGTTATTCATTCTGGGCAGTGCCATATCTTTAGCACCGATCATTAACGGTATCTGCCAGTTAGCCAAGCCAACGAAAGCAGGCATGATCGCACCGAACACCATAATCAGGCCGTGCAAAGTTGTCATCTGGTTAAAGAACTGTGGTTCTATCAACTGCAAACCTGGCTGAAATAATTCAGCACGAATCACCATTGCCATTGCACCACCTATTAACAGCATGGTGAATGCAAACCAGAGATATAAAGTACCTATATCTTTATGGTTAGTTGTCTTCACCCATCGCATCAAACCTTTTTCAGGTCCGTGATGATGATCGTCATGTGCATCTATATCAATCTGAACATCAGAAGTTGTTGTAGCCATTTTCTATTCTCCTATCTTGCAGATTTAATGGTTGAAGGTTGAACTATGTCACCCGTGTTATTACCAAATGCATTACGCTCATAGGTAATAATTGCGGCGAGATCGCTATCATTTAATTGACCAGCAAATGCCTGCATGGCAGTACCTGCTTTACCCTGCATTACAATATCAATATGTGCTTTCACATCACCCATAACGATTGGGCTATTTACCATTGCAGGGAAAGCTCCTGGCACACCTTGACCCGTAACACCATGACAACTTGCACAAGAGGTACTGTAGACCTTTTGACCTTGTACCATTAACTCGTCTTTAGTCCACTCTCTATCGCCAGCCGCAGCTGCCGCTTTCTGTAGTTCTTTTTGCTCATTAACCCATGTGGCGTAATCAGCTTTACTCTTAGCCTCTACAACGATGGGCATGAAACCGTGATCCTTACCACAAAGCTCAGCACATTGACCTCGATATACACCAGGTTTGTCTATCGTTGCCCAAGCATCATTAATAAAGCCGGGGTTAGCATCTTGTTTAACACCTAGGTCACGCACCCACCAAGAATGAATAACGTCATTAGATGTCATAAGGAAACGAATGCGCGTATCCACTGGCAATACCAAGCGACGATCAACATCTAACAAATAGTTATCTGGAAAGCCTCCTGAAGACTTACCTATTTGACGCACTTCATTAGCATCCTGAGATAAGTTACTAAAGAAGCTAACGCCATTGTCTATATATTCATACTGCCATTTCCACTGGTAGCCCGTGATCTTCACGGTCATTTCAGCGTTGTCAGTATTTTCAAGATCAATCAGAACTTTAGTAGCAGGGAAAGCAATAGCTATCAAAATACCAAGAGGAACAAGCGTCCAAATTAGCTCTACTACCGTACTTTCATGGAAGTTAGATGCGACTGCACCTCTAGACTTACGATGGAAGAATATGGAATAAGCCATTGCACCAAAAACAATAACCGCTATAACCACACAGACCCAAAAGATCAACATGTGTAGGCCGTATATATCGTTACTGATTGAAGTAACCCCTTTTGGCAGATTCAAGCCAAACTCTGCATGCGCAGAAAGGGGTAACAAGAGCATCGGTAATAACAAAAACTTAGACAACAATGATTTTATTGCCGTTCCTGATGATTTATCTATTGAATATTTTCTATTCAACATACAGCTTCCTCCTGGTGTTGAGTTTTAAATGGCGACATCTATATAAAGATAGAAAAGCACGCCAAGGACTCGATTCATAATTACTAAATTTGTTAAAACATAACCGCGTTCATTCTATTTTTTTATATTTCTAACTAGAAATTTATTTGGTTTTATATAGAGATGCACAGATAATATTTGTTATTCCAAACCACAGAATATTAGAAAAATCTAATATGGATTAGGGGTTTTGAATGGCCATTCTTAATGTCAATATTTTATACAAAATCCTGTAAAAAACTCTGAATAAAATTGATCTGTCTCAAAAACTTGTCGTAGTCTACAACCTAAAATAGAAATTTGCTACTTTATAACAACAATTTGTAGTAATGGATTACTGCTTAATATGCCTTTTATTAGCACATTTATGCTCAACAACATGCGTAGCACCAGTAGAGGCAGAGGATAAACACCTAATTAAAAGCAGTAATTCTACATAATAAATTAAATTTATAAGTTATTTTTATATCTAATTATGCGTGTTTTTTAATTTCCATATTCTCTTAATAAAGCCAATTTTTGTTCAACACATCAACCTACAAACCTACAAACCTACAAACCTACATTACAATATTATTAAATAATAATATTGTAATGTAATAATATTTAATTGATTTTTTATTATTTATCTTTCACAAAATATATAGATTTGAATTAGAGCCTTATGAAACACGAGCAAACTTGATCAGGGTTTCTTTACAAAAACAGCCCACAAAGGAAAAAGTTAACTACCTGAAATTGCTGTTAAATACTTATCCAAGTGATTTGCAAAAGCCTGACGATCTCTTTGGCTGAAAGCCGCCGGCCCACCCGTATCAACCCCAGTCTCACGCAACGACTCCATAAAATCACGCATACTTAATCTAGATCTTATGTTGTCTAAAGTATATTGCTCACCTCGAGGACTAAGCGCTTGGGCACCCTTTTCAATAACTTCTGCTGCCAATGGGATATCACTGGTAATAACAAGATCACCAGCGTTAAGTCGTTTCACTATCTCATTATCAGCGACATCAAATCCTGATGAGACTTGAATAAAGGAGACATAGCGCGAAGGAGGAATACGCATACCATGATTTGCAACAAGGGTAACCTCAGTTTTTGTGCGCTCTGCCGCTTTAAAGAGAACCTCTTTAATCACTACTGGGCATGCATCTGCATCTATCCATATTTTCATATCACACCTTAAAAGTTCTAGGAATATCCAGTGTAGCCAAGAACCATAAGAACCTCACAAGTTTAAAAGCAATATTAAAAATATAAATATTCCATAAAATTTTACTAAGCTTAAGGATACGGGTCGGCAGCGCAGTGACACCAAGCGAGGAGACTGCAATGAAAGCCATTACCACATTAAGTAATCAAGCATTTAATAACGAACTGACAAGAACCTTCAGGCACTTATCCAGAAGAATGCTGAAGCTCTACAACCAACATGGAGAAACTCCTCTATGTGTTGAGATGATAGAACAAGAAGCGCTCAACTTTTGTCATGCCAAACTTAATACACAAAAGTTAATGCAGAATATAAGCCCACTAGATGAACATGTGAGAGAAGATAATAGTCACTATGTACTTAGAATTATCCACAAAGAATCGTTAAAAGTTGCCTTACACATTGCTCCATCTGGGACTAAGCTACCTCAACACGCTCATCCGGGCGCCTTGAACCTACTCTTGGTAAAAAAAGGCACTTTACAACTAGAGCAATCCTCACAAGAAAATTTTAACACCCTAAAAAAGCAAACACTGCTCACCAAAAATCAATGTAGTGCCGGCTTGCAACGCTACTTCAACCATCATTCATTACAAACCAAACAGCCCATTACCCTGTTTTTTGTCCTACGTTGCAAAGTGCCCAAACCTCTAAAATTAATGCTAGCTTGTAGTCTCGGGCTATTGCTTCCTCCCCTTTATGGTTGTGGGTTTGCAGATTTTATTAATAAGGAAGACTTAACAAGTTTTACAACAACCACTCAAACACCTCAAAGAGAAACTGCTGAAATGGTGAAACTAGCCAACACTATTCGCACCGAGTCCAGAACTGACGAAGATCATTTCAAAGCAATTGAGTTATACCTAAAGGCCGCCAACAAGAATAATGCAGAAGCGCAGTACTGGCTGTCAGTTATGTATCTCAAAGGCATGGGTATTACCGAAGATGATGATCAGGCACTTCACTGGGTTTCTGCCGCTTCCGATCAAAACTATGCACCGGCAAAAGAGCTTCTACATCATTTGCTCACTTATGACGAAGCATTAGATTGTTAGAATCTCGCTCCTAAATACTCACCATTTCTTTGTTTAAGCGCCAAACCTGACATACATCATACCTACACACTGCTTATTGACACACGTCAAGGCTAGCAGAGCAGCTCCATCACTATATTTAAAGGGAGAGAGAGAACTCCTTCTAAATTCAACAGGTGATGACAATGAAACTAAAACAATTTACATCCACAAAAAAACTCCTAACATTAACCGTGATGGCCTTCGCCATGCAA